>JAIMBL010000120.1 GCA_023511615.1 Leptolyngbyaceae cyanobacterium HOT.MB2.61 | reverse complement strand
TCCTGAGGCTGAGTTTATACCCTCTGCTTCAGTCCTGTCTCCCCATAACCGCAGTGCAGCGGATTGACGGGCGATCGAGGCGGCGTTGAAGATCTCTGCAACCGCTGACTTGTGCCGTTAGCCCTCAAGTCCCCAGTGGGGGCGCAGCGAGAGATTGTCTGTGAGATGTGAAACGCAAGTAAACTGAGTTCTCGGTTATGTTTTATGGTTAGGGTACTGTTGGTAAGTACAATCAACACTGATTTAAGCAGCTACAGTTGAGAGCAGCCAGATATGGTTGTTAGTATATTTTCAATAGCTAGCTCAAGAAGTGTATGAAAATTAAAGCAATCATTCATCCGGCAGAGGAAGGTGGCTATTGGGCAGAGGTTCCTGCACTTCCCGGTTGTATCACCGAAGGAGACACAATGGAGGAGGTGATGGCTAACTTAAAAGATGCGATTGAAGGTTGGCTCGATGTTGCCAACAGTCGTGATGCAATTGAGTCGGCAGATCAAGTTGTCGAAATTGCTGTATGAAATCTATTTCTGGCAAGCGATTGTGCAAGATTGTGGAGCAAAAAGGTTGGGTTTTGCAAAGAATTACTGGTAGTCATCACATCTACGAACGCCCTGAAACAGGGCAAGTTCTGTCAATTCCTGTTCACCGCAATCAAGATCTGAAAGTTGGAACACTGAAAGCTTTGATGAAAATAGCCCAGCTATCTGAGAAGGATTTACTCTGATTTTGAATTTTTGAGGTGTTGAGGGCGATCTCGGAGGGCTAACCAGTCGTTGGAGCCGACCGCTGAGAGGTTATCTGAGGAATCAAAGGTTAGTCAACTTGGTCGTTATACCGTCCCTCCCTGGATGACAGGAATTCTGCGAGTGCATCTCATTTTGCCAGGTTGCCCCTCATCCTCTAACCCCTTCTTTTGGAGGTGTTTGATGAATTGAAATTAACTGAGCCTCTGACGGCTGGAAGGGGCTTCGTTTAGCAGTAACCAGTACATGCCTAACTGCTGCACGGCTTGAGAAAACTGAAGGAAGTCAATCGGCTTACGGACGTAGCTATTACACCCCAAACTGTAGCTGTTCAGCACGTCCTGTTCTTCTTCAGAGGTGGTCAGAATCACAATCGGTAACAGTCGAGTACTTTCATGGGCTCGTAACTCACGCAGTACTTCAATGCCATCCATTCTCGGTAGTTTAAGATCGAGCAAAATGACCGCAGGCTGATTGTTCAGGTTTCGCCCGGCATAGTCTCCGCGGCCAAACAGATAATCAAGGGCTTCGACACCATCATGAACAACCACAATCTCATTGGTAATTCGGCTGCGCCGCAATGCACGAATTGCCAGTGCTTCATCATCTGGGTTATCTTCCACTAAAAGAATTGAGCGCTCTCTAATCATTTTTGACTTAGCAACCTCCCTATTAGTCGGCCAGGCAGATTTTGCAGGGGTTGAAATCCTGCAAAATCCCGCAAATTGGTTTTTCTGGGTTTAGACAACCAGGCAAAGTTCCTTTGGTGAACTACCATGGAAGCTTTGGATTGTTAGATTCAACTCGGAAACCGAAGTTTCCCAGGTGATGAGTCCAATCCGGAGATAGGTAACAATTTATTAAAATTGAGAAGCTGATTAGGTTGCATTTTGTCAATCTATCCTGCGCCTCATTAAGTTTAAGTTTAGTGATGTTGATCTTCCCAATAGAGTAAATCCATTCGTAAAGTCTTTACGGAACGGGTGGGCAAATGAATGCCTTAAAAAGGCCATGAAAACACTTGCAGCATCTTTCAGGTAAGCCGTTCTAAATTTAGAGCCGTCCTTAATCAATTGTGAGATGGAGAGGGTATGTGAAAAGGAGTTCTGGCGAAACGCTTTCTCCAGTCCCAATATGGCTATGGCTAGGTTGCTCAGGACACTGGGTTAAAGGGGGTGTGGGGGGTTTGCCCCCAGCCAAGGTCTCCATCCTTACAACCCCGTCCTAAGCCTGGTGGCTATCGCTATAGGATTGTCACGGCAGATGCAGATGCTTCCTTTTACTGCAAAGTGAAGTAAAAAGTGGCTCCCTGTTCGATCGCACCCTCGGCCCAGACCTGCCCGCCATGACGATGGATGATCCGCTGAATCGTGGCCAAACCAATGCCATTGCCAGGAAAGTCTGCCATGGAGTGTAACCGCTGAAAAGCTCCGAAAAGCTTATGGGCATATGCCATATCAAACCCTGCTCCATCATCTTTAACAAAGTATATTTTTTTACCGTCTCTGTTGACAAGCCCAAATTCGATACGGGCACGAGGATGCTTAGAGGTGAATTTCCAGGCGTTTTCAAACAGATTGATCAGCATAATCCGCATCAGGCGTGAGTCGCCTGTTACCGTCATTCCTTCCTGGATTACGATCTCAACTTCACGCTGGGGGGCTGATTGGCGAAGTTCGGTAGCAATGGTGGTTGCGATCGCACTCAAATCCACCGTTTCTTTTCTTAAGTCGCTGCGAGTCACCCGTGACAGGGCAAGCAATTCATCGATGAGTTGTCCCATGCGTTGAGTGGCTGCCCGGATACGTTGCAGGTAGTCTTTGCCGGTGTCATCAATTTGCCCAGAGTAATCTTCGAGCAATGCCTGACTGAACCCGTCAATGCTACGCAGAGGTGCCCGCAAGTCGTGGGAGACAGAGTAGGCAAAGGATTCCAGTTCACGATTAATCAGGGCCAGTTCTTTATTCTGCTTTTGCAAATTCTGATTGAGTTGGCGCACCTGTTCCTCGGCTTGCTGCCGTTCAGCGACTTCTGCACGCAGGTTGGCAATGAGTTCTGCCTGTTGCAGGGCGATTCCCAGTTGCACTCCAATCTGGGTGAGCAGGTTCAACTCTTCCGGTTGCCAGGCGCGGGGGCGATCGTTTTGGTAGGCTGCCAGCAATCCCCAAAGTTGATGCCCCACAAAGATGGGGGCGATCGCATAGGCCTTTGCCTGAAATTGCTCTAAAAGTTCAATATGGCAATCGGTTAAGCCAGCCGTGTAGATGTTACTGACTGCAGAAGTTTCGTTGTTGCGGTAACGGCCTCCCTGAGTCTCCTGAAGATAGGTATCTTCCCAAACTTTTTGGACATTCGTTCCAACCAGGGGAATCCAGCCTTCATTCCGTGATTCGGCAATGAATTCGCCATTCCAATCTGGGGTAAAGCTATAGATTGCAACCCGGTCTGCATCTAGAAGTTGGCGGATTTCCTGGGTCGTTGTTTCAAGAATCATTGGAATGTCCAGAGGTTTGCGGATGCGATCGGCAACGTTAGTAATGATCTGTCTCCGCTCTACCTGGAGTTGAGCTTCTTGAATAGAGTCTGCCAGTTGTAGAGCGGCACCCAGTTGTCGCCCAACCTGGATCAGGAGCTGAACCTCTGCTTCCTGCCAGGTGCGAGGCCCGGAATTCTGGTAGGCCGCCAGCAGCCCCCAGAGTTTTTGGGCAACATAGATGGGTACAATCGCGTATGCCCTGGCCTGGTATTGCTCTAAAGCTTGAATGTAGCAGTCGGCAAACTCAAGATTGTAGATGTCATCGGCAATAAAAGCTTCCCGTCCCTGTAAAATTCCTCCCTCGGTTTCGCGAATGTAGGAATCAACAAAGTCTCCTTGTTTCACCTGATATTCACTTAAGCGGCAATCGCTGATATTTCGCACCAAAGTAGGTTTTAGATGCTTCTCTTTGAGCAGGGGAATCCAACCATCGCCAACGGATTCGTTGATAAATTCACCACTCCAGTCAGGCTGAAAGCGATAAACGGCGACCCGATCAGCCCCCAGGAAGTGCCGCACTTCATCCAGAGTGGCATAGAGGGTATCGTCGAAGTTGAGCGATTGTTGAATCCGGTCCATGATGGATTGCCCCAGCTTGCCAATCACCCGGATGATGATGCTTTCACGCTCTCTGGCCTGCTGCGATCGCGCCACCTGCTCCTTCAACTGTTCCAGGTTCTGTCCGAATTCAGTATTCAGAATTTGCTGCAACTGCTCAAATGCTTCGTCATCCCGGCAGCATTCCCGCAGTTTGATCAATAGTTCTGGACTCATAGATTTTAATCATTAATAAAGATGCAAGTAAGCAGGCAGACAGCATTATTGGAAGAAAGGGGAGTAGGGGCGTTGCCTCCAGGCAGGGGGTGAAACCCCCTCCACCCTCAAAACCATGTTCAATTGAATTGCACCCAGCTACTTAGGAGTCGGGAGTCAAAACTCAAAACTCATCCCTCCATCCACTCAACTCCCTCCCATCTACTCTTCTCGATCTTTTCCCTCACGCCCTTTCCCTTCTCCTGGCTTCTTTGCCTCTTCAATTGGGCCGTTGTAGAGCGGTAAGCAAACAGTAAAAGTGGTACCAGCTTCAACCTGACTCTCTACAGAAATCGTGCCATGATGAAGCCGCACTGATTGATAGACGATCGCTAACCCCAACCCCGTCCCCGGAATTTTACCGACATTGCTGCCCCGGTGAAAGGACTGAAACAACTGCTGGCGATCCGCTTCAGGGATTCCAATCCCCTGATCCTGTACTCGGAATGTGGCCCAATTCTGCTGGCGAATGAGTTCAAAGTGAATGAGCTGATTGACTGGCGAATATTTAATGGCATTGGAAAGCAAATTGGTGAAAATGTGCCTCAGCAAAACCTCATCCATCCAGGCTGAAATGCTGGTTTCCTGACAAACAAAGTGAATCTTATGCCCACTGCTAATGGTTAACTGCATTTCTTCTACCAGATCCTGGCAAAACTGCACCAGTTCGAGGGGGGAGGGGTTAAATTCCTGTTTGCCCAGTTCTGTTTTGCCGAGAAACAACACATCATCCAGAAGTTGGGTCATTCGCTTTGCCGCAGCCTGGATGCGATCAAGGTAAAGTAACTGCTTTTCTTCGGGCGCTACTGTGTGAAAACGCTCTAACAGGCGGGTTGATAACACAATAACGCTGAGTGGGGTGCGAAATTCGTGGGACACCATTGAAATAAACCGGGATTTCAAGTCATTCAGCTCCTTTTCCTTTTGCAGAGCTTTACGAGTTTCCTCCGCCTGTTTCCGTTCAGTGATGTCGCGCGCATTAATGACCAGGCGGTAGACTCTGGCAGACTCTGCAAATTGCCTGCCAACTGCTTCTAAAACGCGCCAGGAGCCATCCCGGTGGCGAAACTGAAATTCTCCAGAAACTCTCTGATTGGGGCTTTGAATAGCTTTTTTAAATGCCGAGAGGATCCTTCGAGCATCATTGGGATGGGCGTAATCGAATGCTACTTGACCCACTAAATCTTCAGGCTTGTATCCTAAAACTCGTTCAACGGAAGGGCTGACATAGCGAATAATGCCTGCCTCATCTAAAACGGTGATGATGTCCAGGGCATTTTCGATCAGCGATCGAAACCATTCTTCGCTATCCCGCAGAGTCTGTTCTGCTTCGCGTCGCTTTCTTCGCTCCTGAGCTTCTCGCAGTTCCCGTTCTACCGCAGGTACAAGTCTTGCCAGATTATTTTTCATGAGATAGTCATGGGCACCCGCTTTCATGGCTGCCACGGCTGTATCCTCTCCGATACTGCCCGATACGATGATGAAGGGAATGTCCAGTGCTTTTTCCTGAAGGAGCCTGAGGGCATTGATCGCATCAAAATGGGGCAGGTTATAATCGGCAATCACCAGATCCCAGGATTGTTCTTCTAACGCTGCATTCATCTCCTGGCGGCTGTCTACTCGTCGGTAAGTGAGAAGATAGCCGCCGCGCTGCAATTCTCTGGTAATGAGGAGAACGTCGTCTTCAGAGTCTTCTATGATAAGAACCTGCAGTGTCTGAATGGTGGAGTTTGAGTTGGTAGGAACCGACAACGCAGGGTGGGCGATCGCTGGGTTACTGTCCGATGGTAAGTAGTATCCTGATTGAAGTTCCACGGGCGGGACTATGGCTGGTACGCCTTCTCCTGGAGGCTCTGGAACTGATTGGGTCATAAAGCCAACCTAGATCTGCATTTTCTGGGATGAGCCAATAGTAGGGGATCACAAAAAGATTCGGCGGCGGGAGTGAGAGCCTATTATTCCAGTTACCCTAAACCCTGTTACGACCGAGGCTATATCTAAAGGGTTTTTCCGGCTTGCCGGTGAAAGCATAGCGTAAGCTAGTCTTTCATCTGAAACAGAACCCCTGGAATATTGACTTTGTTTGGTGGTAAGCGACGCTTATCCCCAAATCCTCAGAAGAACCATCTAAAGGGGTTACGACAGAAGGGTTTACGACAGTAAGGATTCGGAAAATGCCGATCGCAAATGCAGATTCAAGAGAATCTGACAACCGAAGCGCATCAATAAAGCACAGGCACAAATTTGAGTCTATCCCAAAATATTAGGAAATTACTGTTATCCTCTAAGCTTGTTTACATTTCTTCTTTCAAGATTGCCAGGAGATGTTGCATAGCCCATTTCCACCAGTTCGACCAGGTGGCTCAAACCAGTGCCAATCCGCAGATTTCCCTGCTCGGCCATCTTCGCGGGTTTCATTCCCTGCTGGAACAACTCATAGGTTTGCAACTGAGTAAGAGCAGACTGCTCTTGCTATTCTGGGTTTAACCATTTCAAACAACGGTGTCTGTGAGGCAACTATGGTTTCTCAACTGCCAGCAGTCTCCCCAACCGAGGTCATCTACCCCGAAAGCGACGGCAAGCCAATGGCTGACAACACGAAACAGTTCCGCTGGATTGTTGTGATTCAGCAGAACCTGGACTGGCAATTTGCCAATGCGTCCGACGTGTTTGTGGCAGGAGACTTGCTCTGGTACCCGGTTGAGGGAAAACCCAATATCGTTACAGCCCCCGATGTAATGGTGATATTTGGCAGACCGAAAGGTGATAGGGGTTCTTATCAGCAGTGGAAGGAAGGGGGGATTGCTCCTCAAGTTGTGTTTGAAGTACTTTCTCCCAGTAACACTCAAACCGAAATGGAGAAGAAACTGCTGTTTTATGATCGCCATGGGGTCGAAGAATACTACATCTATGACCCGGACACCAATGAACTGCGTGGCTGGTTACGGGGAGAAGATGGTTTAGCTGCGATTGAATCAGTGGCTGACTGGGTCAGTCCTCGGTTAGGAATTCGATTTGATCTTTCCGGCGAAGTTCTCCAGATTTACCATCCCGACGGCAACCCCTTCTTGAGCTACGCCGAAATTGCTGAACAGGCAGAGCAGGAACGCCAACGGGCAGAGCAGGAACGCCAACGGGCAGAGCAGGAACGCCAACGGGCAGAGCAGGAACACCAACGGGCAGAGCAGGAACGCCAACGGGCAGAGCAGGAACGCCAGCGGGCAGAACAAGCAGAAACCGAATTGGAGCTGGAACGGCAGCGATCGCAGGCTCTGGCAGAGCGACTTCGCCAGATGGGAATTGATCCAGAGAGAATCGACCCGCATCAATCAATCTAGTACCCTAGAGTGGGATTTATTTATTTATTTGCTTTTACCCGTTAACCAAGATCCAAATCGGTAGAACGATCCGTGCTTGACTTGAAGTTAATTCGCGAGAAACCTGATTTTGTGCAGGAGCGGCTGAACCTGCGCAACGGCGACTATGACATTCAGCCCATTTTGCAGTTGGATGAACAGTGGCGCAAGTTGGAGAGCGATCGCTCCCAGCTCCAGGCGCGCAGCAACGAGATTGGCAAACTGGTTGGGCAAAAAATGAAATCAGGCAGTAAGCCCAACGATCCAGAAATTCTGGCCCTTAAAGAAGAAGGTAATCAGATCAAGGCCAGGCTTAGTGATCTTGAACCGCAGGAAAAGGACCTCAAGACCCAGATTGATGCCCTGCTGTTGACCCTGCCTAACCTGCCCCATCCTTCTACTCCCGTTGGCAAAGACGAAGCGGAGAATGTCCAGGTTCGCCAATGGGGCGATGAGTACAAACCCAGGACTGAGGTTCTTCCCCATTGGGAAATTGGAGAGAAACTCGGCATCCTCAATACCGAGCGAGCCACCAAAGTTGCCCAAACCCGCTTTGTCATGCTCTTAGGTGCCGGGGCAGCCCTGGAACGGGCCCTGATCCAATTCATGCTGGATCAGCAAATTGCCGCTGGCTATCTGGAAGTGTTGCCTCCATTTCTGATCAACACGCAGTCGCTGACTGCAACCGGGCAACTACCCAAGTTTGCCGATGAAAGCTTCAAGTGCAATGAGGACGATCTCTGGTTAGCGCCCACCGCCGAAGTTCCCGTGACTAACCTCTACCGGGACGAGATCCTGTCAGCAGACCAATTGCCCATTTACCATTGTGCCTACACCCCCTGCTTTCGGCGGGAAGCAGGCAGCTATGGACGGGATACCCGTGGACTGATCCGACTGCATCAATTCAATAAGGTCGAGCTGGTCAAGCTGGTTCATCCCAGCACTTCTGAGCAAGAGCATCAGACACTTGTGCAAAACGCAGAGGCAATTTTGCAGGCGCTGAAGCTGCCCTATCGAGTGGTTGAGCTTTGTACAGGCGATTTAGGTTTTGGTGCTGCCAAATGCTATGACCTGGAAGTGTGGCTCCCTTCGGCAGGGACTTACCGGGAAATTTCGAGTTGCTCAAACTTTTGGGACTTCCAGGCAAGACGGGGAAATATCCGCTTTAAGGAAGCAGGTCAAAAGGGGACTCAGTTTGTCCATACGCTGAATGGGTCTGGTTTGGCGGTAGGCCGAACGATGGCAGCCATTCTGGAGAATTATCAGCAATCAGATGGAACGGTGAAGGTGCCAGAAGCGTTGCAATCCTATTTGAACCGGGCAGTTTTGTAGGGTTTCTCAATTCGCTGAGTGGTCGCTGTCAGGTTCATCCAGAAGCTGTGTGAAATCTACGTTTTCAAGAGATCGGCGATCAGGCCGCTCATTAGCCTGCTGCAGCCTTTCAAGGGCAGCATGTGAAATCTATGTTTTCATAGAGGTCGGCGATCGCCCCCCCAGAAGTTGACACTGGCCAGATGCCCCTCCTGCCCTTCTCAGTAGACAAAGTAGACCTGTCCATTTCGGTATTCGTGTCGAATTGGGCTGGACAATTCCGCTTCCAGGTATGCCTCTGGAGAGAGATAGGTTGGTGAGCGATCTGCATTCATAGCGTTGTTCCCTACACCCTTCTACCGTAGCCTCTAGAATAGATAGAACATCTAACAAAATATTTCAGATTCTTTACCTATGTCAGTTTTGGCAGCGATCGCCGTCCTTGCAGTTCTGATCGTGGTTCACGAACTGGGGCACTTCATGGCAGCCCGACTCCAGGGCATCTATGCAAACCGCTTTTCCATTGGCTTTGGTCCCATCCTGTGGAAATATCAGGGTTCAGAAACGGAATATGCCGTTCGGGCCTTTCCTCTCGGTGGGTTTGTAGGCTTTCCAGACGATGACCCGGAAGAAAATGGCATCGATCCTAGAGATCCCAACCTACTCAGAAATCGTCCGATTCTGGATCGGGCGATCGTCATCAGTGCAGGAGTGATTGCAAACCTGATCTTTGCTTACTTTTTGCTGGTGCTTCAGGTCGGTACAGTTGGTGTACAGAACTTCAACCCTCTACCTGGCGTTGTTGTTCCCGAAGTCAGGTCCGAACTGAGTTCAGCGGCAGCACAGGCAGGTATAAAACCCGGTGATATTATTCTAGCCGTGGATGGTAAAGAACTGGCCGCTTCTCCAGAAGCCACCAGGGTTCTGATGGAAGCCATCCAATCCAGCGCCAACCAGCCAATTGCATTAAAGGTGCAGCGTAATGGCAAAGAACTGCCAGAACCAATCATCGTGACTCCCCGTGTTTCTGAGGATGGAAAAGCTCGGATTGGCGTTCAACTCGCGCCCAATGGCACAATTGACCGTCGCCGCGTTACCAGTCCTGTGGAAATTTTGAGTCTGGCAGCAGGGGAGTTCCAGCGAATCACGATGCTGACCCTGCAGGGCTTTGGTCAACTGATTACCAACTTTGGACAGGTTGCTGGCCAGCTTTCTGGCCCGGTGCGAATTGTGGATGAAGGAGCCAAACTGGCTCGCTCCGATGCTGCCAGCCTGTTCAGCTTTGGAGCATTAATTAGCATTAACCTGGCCATTATCAATATCCTGCCCTTACCTGCGCTGGATGGTGGTCACCTGGCATTTCTATTGATTGAAGGATTGCGCGGTAAACCCCTCCCCACTCGAATTCAGGATGGAGTGATGCAGACGGGTTTAATGCTGCTTCTGGGCCTGGGAATTTTCCTGATTGTCCGTGATACGAGCCAGCTAGAGTCGATTCAAAAGTTGTTTCGATAGTTCATTGAGACTTTAGTTGATTGAGACTTTAAGCAGCCAGGAGCTAGAAGTGAGCTATTCTGGCCCCTGATTTTTGGCTCTTATGCTCTGTGCAGGAGCGTCAGGACATTGGAACTAGAGAGGAAGTGGGGGCTTCGTCCCCAGTCAGGAGTTCCACCCCTGCACCCCGTCCTAACCACAATGACTACCGCTAGATCTTTACATTTTGTTTTGGTCTTACGGTAGAAAAGCACTGCCCTTCCTCTTTATCCTTCACCCCTATCTCTAACAACTAACAACCAACAACTAACAACTATCCGTCAGCCCCTATTCCCTCAACCCCTATCTGCTGCCAATGAGCCTTACCCGCAAACTTGCATCTAAAAAGCAACGAGCCATTGAAATCTTGCTGCGGCTGAAGCACCTCTATCCCAATGCTACCTGTTCGCTAAATTACGAAACACCAGTTCAACTGCTAGTCGCAACCATTCTATCTGCCCAGTGCACAGACGAACGGGTCAATATGGTGACAGCGGAGCTATTCCGGCGATTTCCGGATGCTGCTGCGATCGCCGCTGCCGATCCAACTGAGCTCGAATCGCTGGTCAAATCCACCGGGTTCTACCGCAACAAAGCGAAGAACATCCAGGCTGCCTGCCGCATGATCATGACGGAATTTGGCGGTGAAGTTCCCCGGTTGATGGAAGATCTGTTGCGTTTACCAGGGGTGGCCCGGAAGACCGCCAATGTAGTGCTGGCCAATGCCTTTGGAATTAATATGGGCGTTACGGTCGATACCCACGTCAAACGACTGAGCTACCGTCTGGGTCTAACTCAACATACGGATCCAACCCGGATTGAGCGGGATTTGATAAAACTGCTGCCCCAACCAGACTGGGAAAACTGGTCAATTCGCCTGATTTATCACGGTCGGGCTGTGTGTCATGCTCGTAAGCCTCTGTGCGATCGCTGCGTTCTTGCCGACCTTTGCCCCTCCGCCATCCTGCCGGAAAAACCGCTTGCCAGCGAAACGGCAATCGGAACAGAAACTTTAGAGGATGCTCCTCCAGAGGTCATCGAAGAGGCCCTTAGATAGAAATCAAATCACCAACGACCATTCGAATTTGCTAGTATATATAATTGTGTCTTTAATTGAGCAACGGGACGGTACATGGCTAAGAAAAGCATGGTTGAGCGGGAGAAGAAGCGGGCAAAGCTCGCCGAGAAGTACGCGAAGAAGCGCGAAGAACTGAAAGAGCAGTTTGCTAACGCCACTTCTCAGCAAGAAAAATTGGCAATCCATCGGCAGATTCAGCAACTTCCCCGCAACAGTGCGCCAAACCGGAAGCGCAATCGCTGCTGGGCCACCGGGCGTCCCAGAGGTGTCTATCGCGATTTTGGCTTGTCTCGGAATGCTTTGCGGGAAATGGCCCATCAGGGGTTGTTGCCCGGTGTGGTGAAGTCAAGCTGGTAGGGTAGGCCTAACAAGGTAAGGATGAGCGGTGCCAGCCGCCATCATTAACGACTCAAAAATTATTACGATTTGGGCACTACCGCTGGTAGATACCTACTGTCCACAACAGCGATCAATTCCAAGGCTGTCCAGCAGCAAATCACTGACTGCGTTAGCGACGGCAAACTCACTGAAGAAGCTTTCAGAGAAGTCAAAGCTTTCCATTTCAGTGACGATCGCCATAACCAATGAGCCAAGGTCGTTTTCCCCCTCCATGCGCTGCCGGACAAAGATCTGGGCAGCTCGTTTGGCTATTTGCTGATTCACCTGCTCTGGGATAAATTCATGATCTAACCAATTCAGTAAAGCAAGACGCAGCCATTCTCCTTCTTGCTGAGGATTGTGGGCGGGGGGTAGAGTGATCGGCGGAATTGGTTCGGTCATGAGTTCACGATGTATAAGATTCTCCATTGAGCGATCGCAGCTACGATATTGCTTCCATTATCCAGGGATACGCCCAGGGTTACTTTTTGATGGCAGACGAGACGAATGGTGGAATTGGATGGTATTCCAGTCGTCAACGAACATTGATTCCCCTGGATGAACGGTTTCGCTATCCGCGATCGCTGCGTCGAGTTTTGAATCAGAACCGTTTCACCGTTGCCGTCAACCGGGACTTTGCTGCTGTGGTCGAAGGTTGTGCCAATCGGGAAGTGACCTGGATTTCCAATGAACTGAAGGAAATCTATCATGCGTTGCATGAAACTGGTTGGGCTCATAGCTTTGAAACTTGGCAGGGCGATCGCCTCGCTGGCGGCATCCTGGGAATTGTTATTGGCGGTGCTTTCATTGGGGAATCGATGTTCTTTCACATTCCCGACGGGTCAAAAGTAGCCCTGGTGAAGTTAGTAGAGCGCCTGCGTGAACGGCAATTTATTCTCTTCGATGCGCAGATGATGAATCCCCACTTAGAGCGGTTCGGTGCCTATATCATTGGCAATAAGCAGTACAAGGATTTGCTGAGACAGGCTCTGGAACGGCGATGTTTGCTAGAGTAGGTGGGGGAGAGGAGGAGGAAAGAATTTTGAGTCTTGAGTTTTCACCTCACTTCTGACCCCTCTCTCCTCTCTAACGTTGCTGAATCTGGGGATGAAAAAGATGCTGGATGCTTGAAACTTCCTTTCAATTCATCCTGCTTTTCAGCAACGACCTAACAACTGTCCTTTCCCTCAAACTTTTCGCTCGGTAACGAGAGTCAAACTGACCCACTCCCCTTTGCTGTTGTAGCTGCGCACGATCCGCTGGCGCAAATCGGGTTGCAGCAGCCAGCCCATTTCCAGGAAGATGGGTTGGCGGGGTTGAATTTGTACCGGACCCATGGAGGAAGCGCCATCCGGTAGTAGCAAAACCCGATTCTTCTGAACTCCCTCTTCAAAGTCAAGGACTGGGCCATTGATTTGAGCCGTAGAGGTAATGGTGCGATCGCCGCCATAGGACAGTTGCTGAAGCAGGCGATCGCCCTCCCGTTGCAGTTTCAGGTTCGTGGAACAGGTGTCAGGATTACGCCAGTCAGGATAGAGCGTGACGGCTTTCCCCTGCCATTCGCCGATCAGGTCATCCAGTTTTAGGGGCGGGCGCTCAGGCGAATCCGTACCCGCGAGCCTTTCACGAATGAGGGTTAGTTGATGCAGCCGGCTTTCCCGGTTGAAAAGCTGAACCAACCGGAGGCGACGATTTCCATTAATCAACCCAAATTCTGCCCCAAATTCTGAGAACGGACCAAACTGAATCGACCCCTGAGAAAAAGCACCATTTTCAAAAAACAGGATACTGCGGCTAAGGGAGCGGTATTCCAACACCAGATCCTCGGCATTCGGAACCAGTCGTTTCACCACTTGGCGAATCATCTGGTTGTTGTCCAACCCCTCCAGCGAAACCACCGTCGGAGTATCCTCCAGCAATTCCCCCTGAGGCGAAACCCGGGTAAATGACCCCCGCCACTCTCCTAAATTCTCCAGTAAGCACTCCCACTGTGGTTTCATCATTTTTCACCGGAGTGCCATTCGCCGGACAGCAAACAAACTTCCCATCACCCCAACTGAACTGCCGAAACCAAGCAGAACCAGGGGTAGGAGGATGGTTCTCAGTGGACTAAGTTGCAGCCCATTCGCCAGGAATTGAACAAATTCCGGTTGCTGAGTCAACAGGTTGGTCAGAAAGTGCTGAATGCCAGCGATTAAGCCCCAGGAGATGACTGCTCCTGCCAGCCCAAATACTACCCCCTGCAAAATAAAGGGTAGATAAATCCAGCTTGTGGTTGCGCCGACCAGTTGCATCACTTCGATTTCCCGGTGGCGGGCCATGACAATCAGGCGGATGGTAGTGGTGATGACAGCGATCGCTGTCAAGGTCAGCAGCGTAATGACCGTCAAACTGATCCAGCTTAAACCCCGGTTGAGTTGGGCTACCCGCTTCACGGCCTCGTCCACATACTGCACCTCATCCACTCCCTGCATTTGCTCTAGCTTTTGAGCAAGGGCAGGAACTCCTTCGGATGATTTTGCTTTGACCTTCAACTCATCCACCAGCGGATTGCCCTCCAGTTGCTTGGTAGCCCCATTGATATCGGACATCCCCAGATCTTTAATCAGATTTGCCCATGCCTCCTCCTTAGAAATTGCCCGGACTTCCGCCACTTCTGGCATCGCCGCCACGACTGACTTGAGGTCGGCTGCCTGCACTCCCGTATCCAGGTAAGCAGACACTTCTAACTGACTGCCAAATCGATTCAGCAGCCCCTCCAAGTGCCAGGAGGCTTGCAGGCTGACCCCAAACAGAAACAGCAACACCGTAACCGTGCTGACAGCAGCCCAGTTCATCCACCCACCGCGCCGCAACCCCAGCAAGGTTTCGCGCAACAGGTAGTCCAGCTTGGTCAGAAATTGAAACACAGGCACGTCTCCAATGGGATTCAGTTTTTTATGCGGTAAAGGAGGGAGCAGCGATCGCCACTCTTAACCCCTACGGCTGGAAAAGCTCGTTAAAGAACTGTTGCATCGCCGCAAACGATCGCCGATCTGCCGTTGCATTATACGCAGATCCCTTAGACGGATCATTCCCTGCTTCGGGATTTGTAAAGCTATGAACAACGCCGCCATAGGATACCAGTTGCCAGTCTACCTGGGCATCGTTCATCTCCTTCTCAAAAGCCGCCACTTGCTCAGGAGGGACGTAGGGGTCGATCGCCCCGTGCAGAACCAGCACCTTCGCCTTGATATTCTTGGCATCGGCTGGATTGGGCGTATCTAAGTTACCGTGAAAGCTCACCACACCCGCAACGGGAGCGCCACTGCGGGCCAGTTCCAGTACAGTGCCACCTCCAAAGCAATAGCCGATCGCCGCAATTTTCTCAGCATCCGTCAGCGGATTTTTCTGAAGGACGGACAGTCCAGCCGTGACGCGATCGCGCATCAACTTCCGGTCTTTCCGATAGATACTGGCCTGTGCCGCTGCATCTTTCGGATTGTTAGGGCGAATTCCCTTTCCATACATATCCACTGCAAAGGCTACATAGCCCAACTTGGCCAGTTGTTCCGCCCGCCCCTTGACATAGGTACCCAATCCTGTCCACTCATGGACAATCAGAACTCCCGGACGTTGACCCTGAAAGGAATCATCATAGGCCAGATAGCCCTCCAGAATTGTATTTCCGTGTTTGTAATCGACCACCTGGGTTCTTAGTTCAGCTTGAGCGGCGATCGCCATCAACACAGATGCCACTGGAGCCACAAGCGCAACCAGCAAAGCCTTCATCCTAAACACCTCTAACGAAACCTTCTTACACAAACTTTACCGAAGATGAAGGAGTTGTTGGGGCACGCCCCCTGCAACCCCATGGGTTACCTTTGCTCTTTTGCTCTTTAACGTTGGTAAGTAGCTGAGTGCAATCAAATTAAAGATGATTTTGGGGTGGAGGGGGTGAAACCCCCTGCCTAGGGGCTCTGCCCCCACTCCCTTTTCTTCCAATTAATTAGGGCTTGCTGAAAAAGTATTTCACGAGCTTTGAGAAGGTTGATGGTTACATCTTGAAACTCGCTGGAACTT
>JAIMBL010000012.1 GCA_023511615.1 Leptolyngbyaceae cyanobacterium HOT.MB2.61 | reverse complement strand
AAATATCTTGCTCCCCTTCTCCCTACTTGGGAGAAGGGGCTGGGGGATGAGGGCTTTCTTTAAGTTGCACATCACGTACCCAGCTACTTATCAGAAGTTATGCAGGTAGTCGAACCTCTGTGTGGGTGGGGGTGGAATGGCGGCAAAGGGTTGGGGCGGAGGTGTGGCCTGAAAAGGCACCTGAGCCGTTTGCATCGCTTGGAGTAGGCGTGCCTGGGCAACTTCTAGTTGAATGAGTGGGTCAATTACGATCCAGCTATCGTCTACTAATTGATGAAGTTCAAAGTGGAGGTGAGGTCCGGTTGAAAGCCCGGTGCTTCCGATGCGTCCGATCAAAGCTCCCTGTTCGATCGCATCTCCAGGCTTAACAAAGATTTCTGACAGATGGGCATAGAGGGTTTGGGTAGAGTTCTCGTGGGTCAGAATGATGGTCATGCCGTAGCCATCCATCCAATCGGCAACCTCTACCTTTCCTGAAAAAGCGGCAATAACTGGAGTACCATAGGCGGCAGCCAAGTCAACCCCCCGGTGGAAGCGGCGTTCGCCCGAAATTGGGTGAGTCCGCCAACCAAAGCCAGAGGTCAACTGGGCAGGGAAAGGCAGCGGGAACGCCAGTCTGAGGTTCCCATTACCCAGACGCAGACCCAACTGGCTGAGGCGAAGGTTGCTGCCCAATACCGGACCCGGAAGGACATAGGTTGGATAGCTGAGAGCCCCTTGCACCACAGGCCGGGATTGGTTGAGTTGGGTTGCGGCTGCCCGGAGTGACTGCTGGGGAGTAGGTTTCTTAGCGACTGGTTGGCGTTTTGCCAGGGCATCAATCTGGGTGCGGAGTTTAATTTGCTCTTCCTGGCTCAACACCAGATCCTGAGCGGTTTTGCGAGCCTGTTCCAGTTGCCCGGCCTCGGCCTGCCTGATGGCGATCGCCCGCAAGTTTTCCCGCATTCGTTCCTCTTTCAACGGCTTTTCCCTGGCAACAATTTCTGCCAGCTTTTGCTCTAGTAACTTCAATCGCTCTGCTTTAGCCGCTTCAAATGCCTTGCGTCTGGCGTCTTCTTGTGGTGTCGTCTGATTTTGTGGTGGAGTTGAAGAAGGCAATGGGTTGGGTGGTTGGATGAACGGAGTAGTTGTACTATCAGCTTCCTGGACGCTGGCAGGTTTTGCAAGGGACAGGTCTGCCAGTTTCTGGGATGTTTTGGGCTTAACGCGCCGGGTAGTGGCTGGCATTTTTGAGGCTTGCTTAGCGACCGTAGCTCGCTGATCAGAGTTGTTTTGGGGAGGGCTCAGTTTTTGAGTCGTGGGGGAGATCGCCCGATTAGCTTTCTGGTTAATCTGGCCAACCACCGGATCTGAAATTTGCTTTGCCTCAGTTTCAATCGGTTGAGAAGTCTTTTCAGGTTCTTCTGCAGGCTTGCTGACGTTTGTTTGGGAAATCGGGGAGAATTCTGCCCTGACCTGTTGAACAGATAAAGTAGCAGCCGCGGCGGGTCTGGCTCCAATTAAGCTCAATCCTGCCGTCTGTCGCCGTACTGGAAGCTCTGATGGTATAGCCTCTGGAGCACTGACTGTGGGCTTTGGTGAAGGACTCTGGACTTGCTTTGGAACAACTTTTTCAACCGTCGGGGGTGCAACCGGGGTAGATTCAGCCAGTTGGGATGCCTGGGGGGGAAGGGCAGAGAGTAAAACGTCAAACATGCAAAGAGCGGCTACCAAAGTACACAGTGGTTTCATTCCAATTGTCCACTAGGGCGTCAGGACACTTTGACTTCGTTACCGGATTTTCATGAAGGAGAGGGGAGGGAGAAGCCGGGAGGGAAAAGCAAGAGGCAAGAGGCGATAGGTGAGAGGAACAGGGGTAACAGCTATCACTCCTTGTCTTCGGGTTTGTCAATATTTCTTGTGGCAATCCTGGAAAAGGAATTAAGGGAATCTGGGTTTCAAGTAGTCAGAATCCCGTTTTTAACCTCCCCTTACCCTCCTCTCAATATCGCCTCCTTCATTTTGAGTTATTAGAAAATATTCACCTATTCTTCAAGAATCTGTTTGAACTGGTCATTGTTTCGAAGTAAGTCGAAGGAGGAGTCGGTTTTGGCGACTTCCCGACTTTTTTCTGGGTTTAGGCTGACTGCCTGTTGAAAACTTTCCAGTGCTGATTCTACATTGCCCTGGAGAGAATGGCAGCGTGCTTTACCAAACCAGGCAAGGAAGAAATCGGGTTTGAGTTGGGTCGCTTTGTCATAGGCAGAAATTGCTTCTTCTAATCGCTGCATTTTTGCCAGAGCCGCACCTTTACCAAACCACACTTCGGAAGAATCTGGCTTAATCTGGATTGCCCGATCATAGGCGGCGATCGCTTCCTCCATCTGCTGCATCCTGGCTAAAGCGGCTCCCCGACCAAACCAGGCTCTGGGATTTTCGGGTTCCATCTGAATTGCCCTATCGTAGAAGGTGATTGCCTCTTCGTAGCGGCCTTCAAAATAAAGGGCTTTTCCCTGCTCTACATAGTCGTTAGCCGTAAATGAAAGCTGGGCATTAGTTGATTTCAGCAGTTCCAGTTGTTGAGTGAGGGCATGGATTTTCTGCTGGGTTTCCGGTGGGGCTGTTTCTCGAATGGGTGAAGGGGTAATCTGGGAAAGCTCCTGAATGATCTGGTCTTTTTCGTTCTGGGCATCTAGAACCAGAATTTTTAGCTGGGAAAGTTGATCCTTGAACTCATCCCTCAGCTTTTCAATTTCCTGCTTAAACGCCTCTGCCTGCTGTTTCATCTCGGCGGCTATTTCCTGGTCAAACTGCTTTTCGACTTCTTCCTGGAGTTGTTTCTTCGTTTCCCCTAAAATCTGGGTGATCACGCTGCGGCGGATGAACCAGACGCTGACAGCCGCCAGAACGGGCAGAAAAGTTAATACACCCAGCAACACGTTGAGCAAGCTGGTGGTGTGGCTGAAGGCGCGATCGACCTCTTCTTGAATTTGGGCCCGGATGGTAAAACTTTTTTCCAGGTCCTCTTCAACCAGTTCTTGAAGCTGGCGGTCTTCCCGCAATCGCTCTAGTTTTTCCCAGAAGGAGTTGGTGTAGGGAGAGGGGTCTTTCAGATGGGTGGGAGATGGGGTAATTGCTTGCTTTGAACTGCCAGAGGTTGGAGCTTGTTCCGTTTGGGCGATCGCCGCACCCATTACCAGATACAACATTAAGCACGACAGCAAAAGAGCCGTTGTCAGCCAGCGGATCAGTTTCATCAAACTACCTGATAAACGAAACGAAGACTGGCCCAGGCTGTCACATCCAGCGCAAAGAAGTCGGGTGTTGTCCCAACCACTTTTGCCGCCGTATCGCTTGCCTGGTGAAGATCTTGCAAAACTGCCTGGGCAACTTCCATCGGGTTGGGTAAGGGGTAAAACGCGGGATTGTTTCCTGCCGAGTGAAGGGCGGTTTCAAGAATGGTTTGGGTCTGAGTCAGGGGTGCGCGGCTGCAAATGAGATAGGTTTCCATCAGTCCGGGGGGACCATTCAGGGCCCACTGGAAGGAAGGGAAGGTGGGAGGCAAGGTCAACACCTCACCCGGAGCAATGCTTCTAAAAACTGGCGGCATCAAGGCTACGGTCTGCCCATCGGGTTGATCCATTGCTAATGCTGGTTGGGCCGTCGGGTGATCGGCTGTTTGAGTAGGGGGAGCATAGAGGGCAATTAAGTTGCTGCTACTGTCTAACCCTAACAAAACGGGATACAAGGGATGGTCACTGCGGTTTTCCATTCGATACTGAATCCGACTACCGATTGGAAGGCTAAGCAACCCACCCGTTTCTGCTGGGGTTGGTGTGCTGCCTGGTTTTGCAGCCTGGGACAACACCCACGTTTCCTTACGCAGAAGAGCTTGGGGTTGGGGATTGAGCCGTTCCAGGGTCATGCGTACAGCCAACTGGGACGAGGTTTCATTGACTGTCAGATTTAGCAGTTTGGTAGCCAGCAAAGTTTGTAGCTTAGGAATCAGACGGCGAACCGCAAACTTGACTGCTTCTCCTCCCTCTCCGGCAGTGTTGGGGATAGCATCCTGTCCCAGAGAAAACAGCCCGTAGGCGCTCTGAGCAGGGGTGGGGGTGGCCATGATGCCAGAGAGATTGGTTGCCGCAGCAACCTGGGTTGATGGGGTGGTCTGGATTTTGCTGAACAGGTAGTCGGCGGATTGTTCACCTGCGATCGCCGAAGACACCCGTGGAATCGCCGTAAACGCACTGATCGCATCCACCCGTTCAATTCGCTCCAGGTTGCTGTCCAGTGCCACCGTCAGCCCGATGTTACGGGGCAGCACCCGCACTCGCTCCTGGACAAACTGCCCAACTTTTATCACAGGCGCAGCTTCCAAAGCCTCTGGAGCGGAGTCAACCCGGTACAGTTTTGCTCTGACAGTTAGCCCTTCTTTAGCAGTCAATTGCAGATACACGGGCGATTGGTTTTCCCCAGTAGAGGAGAATTCCACCAGTGTGAAAAGAGAATTAACACCATAGTGCTCCAGCAAGGGAGCAGGTAATCCAGCCAGCCAGATCTGGGCCGCTTTACCACCATCTTCCACTTCAGTCACAACCCCATCGACTCCTGGAGTGGTGACGGGTAGATTGTACGGTTGTAAGGAGACTTCCTGGCTCTTTTGGCCGCTCAATTGGGGTTGCTGTTCCTGACCTGCCAGTTGTTCTACCTGGGTTTTCGTGCGGCTGAAGATCACCTGTAAGGAGGTTGCTGGGGCAGCCTGCCAGAGGTGGCGGGTCAGGGCGCAGGTGAAAAGTCCAGCACTGAACCCATTCCAGCGGACTTCGGTAGCCATCCGGCTAGGCGTCGTAGCAGCGAGGTGGATGCCGGGAAGGGAAGACTGACTGGATCGGGACAGGTGAAGACGGGGAGAAATTTTGTTGAGGAGTTGTTCCTGGAAGACAAGCTCTGCCTTATCGGGTTGGATGGGGGAAGTGGTGGGACGGGTACGAATACGCAGATTGCCGAGTAGAGACTTGCCAGGATAGGTGTAGCTGGTGTCAAGGATAGTGGTAACTTTGTCGGTCTGGAGCGATCGCACCAATAACCCCAGGGTTTCTTCCAGCAAATCACTGGAAACAGCACTCTCCCCGTCCCCAACCAATCCATCCACAGGTACCAGGCTGGGCTGCATCTCTTCTAAACTCGCTCCCGTTGCCACAGTGCCCCCGTAGCCACTGAAGTGGAAAATGACCACATCACCGGATTGTGCCTGCTCCGTCAGGTGGGAGATAAAGGCCGTTGCGATCGCCGCTCGCGTTGCCTGCTGATCGGTCAGCGTCAGAATGTCCTGGGGTTGGAATCCAAAACGGTAAATCAGTAATTCCCGTTGCAGTTCAACATCCGTCACGCAACCGCTGAGGGCTACTCCTTGATATTGATTGATCCCAACCAGGAGTGCCAGCTTGCGACGGGTGGGCTCTGCAAGTACCTTTCGGTAGCGGTTGACCAATATGGACAATCCCATATCGCCAGCACCCCAGACTGCCAGCGCCAAACCCGTTCGTTCTAGAAAATCCCGCCGCGTTAACCCCATGCTTTATATTTCAGCATTAAAATTGCTTTCCTGCCTACGAGAAATGATCTTCCATCTCGCCGATGAAAGAGTGATGGTACTGAATGGCTGCTTAAGAGAGTAAAACTCAACAAAAAACCTGTGGAGAAGACGCGTACTCCACAGGTAGAGGAAACCATTATTCTGTTCACTAAAGCAATTGCTCGCCAGAGATAACTTCAAATACAATTTTCTAATTACGGAAATCAAAGAGACATAACCGTAGCGACTAAACTTACAGGGGTTTTCAGTTGAATTAGCCAAAGGCCAGGGGTTAGGGGCTAGGGACTAAAGAGTGGCTTATGTATTTGAAATTAGCTGCAGGACAGGGTGCAGGGGTAGAACCCCTGGCTGAGGGCTTCGCCCCCACACTCCCTTAAACCCGGTGTCCTAACCAATCTGGCCATAGCTATACTTCAGGCTAAGCACTGGCTGTTGTTCGGTTTCTAACCTCCTGGTCGATTCTTTGCCGAACCATCAATGTTGCAATTCCGGTCACTGGCAGGCCGTAAACTTTTTGAAAACTCTTCACTGCTTGTAGAGTTTGGGGGCCGTAAAACTCATTCACGGGCAGTTGGGCATTGACCGTAAGGTTCAGGCTGTATTGCAGATTCCGCATAATTTTCTGAGCTTTGTCATCAGTGGCAGAATCTAACCTGCCCGTAACTGGCAGTTTGTACTGATATTGAAATTCGCGAATTGCTGATTGAGTATGAACATCTAAAATATTTCCATTGTTGCCATTGAGTCCATCTGGTCCCAGATGAAATCCCAAACCGTCCAGAACCTCTTTGAACTGACTTAGTGAATACGTCATTGCAACTTCTCCTTGAAACTGGGTTGGGCAACTGGTAGGAGAGGCGTAGAAGCAACCCCAAAAGCATCAAAATTGGCTACTCCAATTGGGACAAAATAACAAATTGGGACAAAATAACAAATTGGGACAAAATAACAACCAGGCACTCTCCACAGATATCAGGGCTACAGAAAGGCTCTTTCAGCCTTTGAAATAAGTAGCGTAAGATACTCCTTACCCCATGCACACCCCTGCAATATCTATACAATTTGGTGATGAGTATTGCTTATCACCAGGCTCCTGAAAGAACCCAAAAGATAAAGAACCCGAAAAGATATGAAAGAAACCGGGCTTCGGACATAATGTCAAGCAAGTAAGAATGCTAATGAAGCCCGATTTCCAGGTAAGTCCGGCATAGGTCTAGAGTATGATTCACTCAGTAAAATCCACCTCGTCCGGGTGGGTCACCCGATTGCAGGATGTTTCAAATCTGAATGCGTCAAACCCATCTCTAGCCCTATATCTTTTACTTTTTGCTTTGTGCTGTCGCCTCAAATTCACCCAATTGGACGAGCCCAAAAGTGTGGTATTTCTGTGCCGACACGACTATTGAAAATTCAATAAGTAGGTAGACATAATTAATTAGAAGCAAGGGGAGTAGGGGCGTTGCCCTCAGGCAGGGAGTTTCACCCCCTCCACACCCCCCAAAACCATCTTTAAAAACCATCTTTAATTTAGTTGCACCCAGCCACTAAAACTCAAAACTCATCTCCCATCCACCCATCCGCTCATCCAGCAGGAAGTGATAGCTGTCAGCCCTATCCAATTGGTTGGATTCCAGGGGCTACGGCATGAACATATTCGCTGCCGGATTCCGGCCAACCCTGGCGGTAGGCAGCTTGTTCCGGTTTACCCCAACCTAATTGCAAGATGAGTTCGGCAGAGTCTCCTTTTCCCAACTTACAGAGACTTGCCCATTCAGTTCGTTGTACAATTCGCTCCACATCTGCTGCTGTGATTTTCTGGTGAAATTTTCCAGCGTTCAAGCTGAGGTAGAGATCCATTTCTGCTGTTACCTCACGCCAGAAGGAAATAACTGTATCCTTGGCAGCTTTTAAGATAGCCACATCGCTGGGCAGCCCAATCAACTGATCATCCACTTTAGGAAAACAAAGTGTCTTACCCTGAATAGTCAGCGTCTGCCAGATGATCCCTGAAATCTGGTGCTCTCGCTGGTACTCGTGAACGGCTGCTCGAAAGTCGTTGTAGGCAGTGAATTTTTGAATGCCGTCCGTTTTTAGAAACATGTCAATAAAGGGACTGAACCCCGTTGGGCTCGCTTTCAAGCTCAGGCGTTGACCGTTGATGCAGGCACGGCGTTCATTTGCCAGAATTTTGATCAAATCCTCGGTGGTGTAGACCATTGACATCAGGCAATCCCTAGTCGATGTTGTCGCGATTGTTTGATAGACGGTAAGCAAACCGTTTACAAATCAGTCTTTCAGCAGTCTACGTTCCCTTCACCTATGTATATTGAACGTCCCTTCCTTTATCGTCAATAGATTTTGTTGAAATTTCAGGGATCGCTACTTGCCGAGAAGAGCTTTTAGAGGGGTTGTCTTCCTCTGTAGAAACCCTCTGTGGAAAGCTCTACAAAAGACTTCAGGTTTAGCACATCATTTCTACGGACTAATTCACAAGCTCAGTGGTCAATTCGTTGACCGATCGCCGCTTCAGCTCAACCGACTCCGATCGCGGCAGTAAATCAAACACTTCTCGGAAAACATCATCGATTTGCTCAAACGGCACCTGCCCAATTTCGTTTAGCACAATCTTGCCGGATGTATCGAATAAAATTGTTTGGGGCACCAAACCCCTGTAGTAGTAGCCCGGCTCCGTGGGATCGTTAGATCCCTTTGAAGGCAGAGCATCCACCCGGAATGGCATGAACTCAGCCGCTTTCCCATAGAATTGCTGAAGCTGAGAAATAACCAGTGAGTATTCTTTGCAGTCCCGGCTGTCATCAATGTAAAAGACCAGTAGAATCGGACGTTTACGCTGAAATGCTTCTGCCAGGGTTACTCTGGGAGGAACTAGAGACCCATTTCCGGCATAAAGGGCAAAGATATCCCCATCAAAGCGATCGTCATGGAGCCCCGCCATTGCAGAACTGGTACCCATCACAATCCAACAACTCAAGACCGCCAGGAGCAGGGAAAGAAGACGACCTGGACCTCGCCAACCCTGAAGACGGATAGCAGAAACACTTCCTTGAAGTAACTGCCGTCGAAGGAAACTCATAAAATTCACGATTTAATGTGGCTCATCCTTCATTCAATCATAGTGTTTAGTGTTCACCTGGCGGCTGCGCGGCTGGTGGAGAAGTTTCTGTGCTCAAAGACCGACTTGGCATTCAGAGCTTGATTCGCTAAATATCCATGATTTGGATTGAACTTATCGCCAGCCTCCTTGTTGGGCTGGGGACGGTTGTTGGGGCATTGCCCGTTCTATGCATTCCAACTATTACTCAGCGGGCAGAAGCAATTCTGCTGGGGTTGGGGGGTGGGGTCTTACCCCATTGCTAATCAAGCTGAGATTGCCGCCGCTTTGAAAGGGAATCTGGTCAGGATGGTTTAGTGCCGGAATATCGATGCCGCGATCGCTGCGAACCTTGAGGTTTCCGCTAGATAGCCTGAGCCAGAAACGCCGTTGTGGGCGTATCTCGCACCTGTACCGTATCGGTTGCCCACAGGTTTAAGTCTCGTCTGGATCTGTAATTGCCTTTGCAAATCCAAGCGATCGGCATCCAGGGTCAGGTTCTGTCCCACCACCAAATTCCCCCAATTCGTCAGGAAGGAACTTTGCTTGGTTGGCTAAACTCAGAAAAATCGGGTGATGGAGTTTTGCAGAGATTGAAACCCTGCCAGATCTGCCTGGCAGACCCTTAGTCCGAATCCTCAGTTTCTTTTACAGGCGCAGGTGATTGAGGAACAGACGCTGGGTCGGGTGGGGAGGTTTCAGCTTTAGCAGGCTCCGAAGCGGTCTTGGGAACGGGAGGGGAACTCATAACCAGTGGGGGATCCGGCTTGTTTTCGATCCCTAACTGGTTTTTGGCTGCGGCGATCGCAGATGCAGCCGCACTTTTCCCAACTTCAAGTAAGGATTTACCCGTTTCACTCAGCACCTGATCCGCACTTGGCTTTTCAGTATTGAGACTGTTAACCCACCCCCGAAAGTTCCAGCCCGTCCGGTAGCCAGTTTTCCAGATCCATTCACCAAATACCAGAACCAGACACACAACCAGCCAGAGCAGGTATCCCGTCTCTTTGAGGATAGTCCAGGTTACAGCAAGTGTCTGCTTATAGGTACTGGCAGTGGATGGATCAGTAATGGTTTTTACGAGTTTGTTTGCCTGAGTTTGAATTTGAGTGCTCATCGATGTCTCCCTATTTCCCTAATTACAGCTAGAGGTGCGGGGTTTCCAGTGGGAAGAAACAGATTCAGTTCCCTATCATGCACGACTACTAGTACCTCCAGACCCGTGAAAATAATACCTTCAAAATTTATCCGGTTAGCTAAGGCGGCTAAAGCATCTCCCTGAACCCAAGAAGTGTCGGATCAACTTACAGCGAGTTTCAAATGCATAAACCACACTTCAGCCCCTAGCCCCTTAAAGCCAGCTTCTAGCCCCTTAAAGTGTGGCTAAGTCAACTGAAAACCCCTGTAAGGAGGGTCAGCAAGTCAAGCTTATGATGCCATGCTATCGAAATAGCGTACAGATCACCCTCCTGCTCCATCCTCCATCACTCGTACCGCCCCCTCAAACCTCTCTAACCACTAACAATCAACAACCAATCTACAGGTAATCCTGACGGCTTTCCTGAGAGTTTGGTGATGAGCGATGCTTATCACCAAAACACAATCAATATTCCAGGGATTTTGTTTTAGATAAAAGAGTAGCTTACACTACTCTTTTATCGGCAAGCCGAGAGAACCATCCTGACATTAGACGCCTGACATCAGACGGTTGTGTTCGGTTATCTCCCAACAAACTTGGGCTGAAAAACCTTGCTAGGATCCTGTAGTGTGTTAATATCAATAGCTGGAAAAGTTGCTTCCTCCAAAGACGCCGTTTCTATACATTTCCGAGACGCATTTTCGATCCACTATTAGGAAGCTTTGGAAAGGTCTTTGCAAAATTTAGGACACACGAAACAGTATGAGCCAGCAGGTTCTTCACCCAATGGTTAAGTTGCAGCGCCAAGTGCAAAAGCTGATTGACTCCAAGCTGCTAAAACCCACCGACAGCATCTGGAAAATTGCCCTTCTATACGGAGACGATTGGTCCTTCTTGAAGCAGGAACTGCTTGCCTACGACTTTACGATGCAGGATCCGGTTAGCGAGTTGCTGGCTGTGGAAAGTTGGGAAGATGGAGATAGTTAAAGACAACTTTTAAGGGCGTTTGCCAACTCTCTGGCGGTCTGGTAGCGATCGCGGGGTCGATACTGGGTCACCCGTTCTACAACGGCTCGCAGTGCTGGAGACATGGCAGGGATTCTTTCCAGCGCAAATCCGTGCCCCTGATGCCGCTTTTTGTAGTAGCGAATTGGGCTATCGGCAGTCAGTAAGTAAATCAGGCTAGCTCCAACAGCATACAAGTCAGATTGGGTCACAGGTCGTCCCAGGGTTTGTTCTGGGGCGCTATAGCCCTCTGCGCCAATACGGGTTCTGGAAGGCATTCCTAAAGCCTTGACCGCTCCAAAATCCAGCACCACAACCCGATGGGAGACAGTCTGCACTAACAGATTGCCTGGTTTGATGTCGCGATGAATGATGGGGACTTCGCGATCGTGCAGGTACTCCAGTACCTCACAGGTTTGAATCATCCAGGTTACAGCCTGCTCTGCTCCAACGGGTCCTTTGTAACGGACCCACTTCTCCATGTCCTTGCCGTGCAGCAATTCCATCACCAGGTACTTTTTCCCGTTCTCAATAAAAAAGTCATAGAACCGGGGAATTCCAGGATGATTGAGGGTTTTAAGGGTATTTGCCTCTCGCTCAAATAGCTCCTGTGCCTTTGGAATCCGGGCCATGTCGGCATTCATTTCCTTCAGCACCTGTACTCCACCCTGCAAATGTCCGGATGGAGCAGTGATACTGGGGTTCCATACCAGATAGGTCGTGCCCATCCCGCCCCGACCCAACACCCGCAACACCTGATACTGGCGAATCGTCTGCTGAACTTGAACAGGCTGCCCGCAGTGGATGCAAAAAAGGTTCTCTGGAGTATTCCCTTCGTGGGTGCAGATCGAGAGTTGCTGACCCGGAATGCTGGTGGTGGTTCTGGCAATGACTGGAAGTTGGGGTGATTTGCTCAACAGGGAAGAACTGGAAGTCTCCAGAATCTGGAATTGTAGCAGAGGGCCACTGCGAGCTAGCTGGATTAAAGCATCTTCCGAGATGATGCCCTGGGACATCAGGTAGCCGTTGACAAAGGTGCCGTTGACACTGTGGTTTATCAGATGCCATCCCGTCCGGGTCTCAACCGACGACACGGGTAAGTCAATCCGATGCAATTCCAGATGGGAACGGGAAACGAGTAAGTCTTCGAGAATCACATGGTTTCCAGGCGCTCGACCAATCCGAATCAGGGACTCGTTCTCAAACTGCCACTGTTTGAGAGGCGTTCGCTGTTGGGGGTGAAGTAGGGTCAGAATGACCATGAACGCCTAGCGGAGATGATCTAAATTGGGGCGGACTTTAGCACGGATGGCGATCGCCGTAATATTGTCATGCCCATTGTATTGGTTTGCAAGTTCAATCAACTGACCCACCCCCTGGTCAAGATTCATCTGGGAGCTTAACAAGGGTTCTAGGTGGGACTTGCAATGGTTCTCCAGCAGGTCATTATCCGATAATCCATCGGAGCACAAGAGTAAGAGCGAGTCTTCGTTGAGTTCAAAGTACTGCACATCAGGTTTGATGAAGTGCTCGTCACGGGGACCCAGAGCCTGGGTAAGCTGGTAGGCATCGGGGCGAGCATAGGCAATCTCTGGATCGACTCCCCGCTGAATTTCGCGCTGACCCACTTCGTGATCGACGGTTAGCTGCTCTAAGCCACGCTTGCGAGTGTAGCGGTAAAGGCGGCTATCACCCACATGGGCAACGGCGGCTTCGGTGTCCTGAATGAGAACCATCACTAAGGTTGTTCCCATTCGTCCGCTGCCAGAACGGGCGTTTTGTTGATTCACATCGAAGATTGCCTTGTTGGCCAGTTGCACCGCCTCATTCAGTACCTCGGGACCGGGTAAATTTCCTGGTGAGTTCGGAAAGAAAGGTGAACTTTGCCATTTTTCTTGAAAGAAGCGTCGCAGGGTATCGACGGCTAAGGCACTGGCAACTTCTCCTCCCGCATGTCCCCCTATACCATCACACAGAATGTAAAGGTTGCGAGCATGAATGGTTTTGCCTGAGGGGCTTTCTAGACGACTTACCTGGGTTTCAATCCCAAAGTAATCTTCATTGTGATCCCGTTGACGACCGATATCTGTACGACCGGCATCTTCTAGGCTGAACAACTGCATCGGCAAAACAACCGTTGGCAGATCGTCGCTTTCGCTTTCACCTTCGTCTTCTCCAACGGCTGCTAACTCATCCAGGGGAGTTTCTAACCGGGTTGAGGAAACGGGAGTGCTGATGTCAGCGGGGCAGTCCGCTTCTACTTCAGATGGAGGGATTGTGGCAGGCAATTCGGTGGAATCGGGGAGATCCGGGGTTTCGGAGTCGGGCATCATAGTGGAGTTGGGGGGAGCCTGGAGGTCGTGGGCGATCGCTTCAATTCGCGATCGCAGGTCGGCAATCGTGATTAAATTACCGGCTTCCAGGTCAGCCAGCATTAGTGAAACGGCACCCAGTTGGGTTCGTTCGGACTGAGAAAACAACATATGCCAGAACTGGCCCAGTTGTTGCAAGGTGGGTGAGGCATTGGCCGAACCTGGATAGAGCCGTTGTAGCGAAATTGCCTGATCTTCGTCCACCCGTAGATTCGAAACTTCCAACAGGCTCTGCTGACAATGAACCGTTTCTAAAATGGGCCAAAGCTCCACCATTTCATAGAACCAGTGCAGTAGCTGAAGTTGAGGAATAGCAAGTTCTTCGTTCTGCCACAGGTCAGACAGCAGGGGAAACTGAGAACGGTCTTCCAACAATAAAATCTGCTGCCCATTTTGCTGCCAGGCATCGTGAAGCATCGGAAGCGCCTGGCAGTACTTATCCTGTAGCGCCAAATAGGGTTGGGCAATTTCTGGCAGGGTGATTGACCGAACAGAAGGCAATGGCTTGAGGTCTGCCACTGAGCTGTCAGTTTCTTTAACCTGGTTCTTGAACGAGATTGAAGATTCGATGGCAGCCGCTTCCAATTCTTGCTTGGTAAGGGCTTCCAACATCGAAAGCTGAAAAGGCTGGCAATCCAAAACTTTTAGCCATTTCTCCGAAGCAGTTTCGCTGGCAGGGGCAAACGATTCCAGAATCCGGTAACGCTTCTGCGTGTCCAGGTAGGGATTTGAGCTTGCTGGGCTTTCAGCAAAAGTAGCTCCTGCTGAAGCTGAATTTCCAGATTCCTGGAGGCTACCTGTTACAATTGCCCACCAAATCACCCCTGCGATCGCACCACAGTCCTGACAGTTCACCGAATCAAACGGAACCAGGCTACCGCATTCAGGACAGGTATTTTGAGTCAGAGAAGTGCCACACTCTTGACAAAATTTATTGGTGTTTGGATTTTCAAACTGGCAATTGGGACAAACAAGCATGATGGCGTTTCCTTAGCCTATGTAAGCAGAATTCCCAAAACTGCTCCTGCATGTACAGGCTCTCTAAATGCTTCCCAATTCTGGATTGGAAATCGGCAGAGCCGCCCGCTGAAACCATTAAACCAAATGACCCAATTCCAGTATCAACCAGAGCTGGGGAGATAGCTAAACTACACAGACTCACAATGCAATTTCGGAAAACTGGGGCGCTAGGATTCGAACCTAGGGATGGCGGAACCAAAATCCGCTGCCTTACCGCTTGGCGACGCCCCAACGCATGACTTTGCTTATCTTAACAGCTTTGGAGGGCGGCGTGTCAACCCTGGAAAGGGGCATTGTTGGTTGTTAGTGCAACGCCCTGACTATTGCCCATTCGAGTGGTTGACTGAAAGAACTTGATGATTCAGGTAAGTAACCAGGTCTTCGATGGTGGAGAGAGTTTCCGGGTCGAAGCGATCGCTCATGTCCACTCCAAAACTCTGGAAGAAGTCTTCGCACAGGGAGAGTTGCCAGTCAAACCAGCAGACCAGAGGAAATTGCAAATCTTCGTTCAGGCGATCCTCTGGTCTTACCCTGGAAAACTCCAGGCCACTGTAGTTAGACATGTGAGTGTAGACGAAATCTGCAACCTGCTTAAAAATTTTGCGATCGCTCCAAAACTGCTCAAACCATTCCTCCGCACTCAAAGGAGAACGGCTTCGCAAGAACCGATTGATACGCTGTCGCGTCTGGATATCAGGGCTGAGGTCAGCGTAGGTTCTCAAGCTATAGAAAATGTTCTGGAGCCGTCGCCACATGCGCGTATCAAGTGCTGAACCTTAGCTTAAGTATTCCCATCGCCTCCGGGATATCACAGGTTTGGTGAAGACATTTGTTAGTTGTTATAGCAATCCTATTTGGATTGTGAAAGGGCTTCCTGTCAGGGAAAGACTTTCACAATTCCCATTGTTCACCAACAATTTAGAACAGCTATAGTTGTTTAGTTATTTAGTGAGGGGCAGATGGACTAATCAATCATTTGTGTAGCCGATTTCCCCCGCTTCCCGTGTCTCCTCGTTCAAAAGTCGTAGAATTTCCTGGGCGGCACGATCGCACACTCCCACTTTTCCCAATGCCTGACGCATTTCCTGGTAGTCTGCTATCATTTTCCGGCGGTACTCTGAGTTGAGTAGTAGGTCCAGGGATTCTTGGGCGATCGCGTCTGGGGTGGCCTGAAACTGCAAAAACTCCCTCACAATGGGTTTCATTGTCACCAAATTGGCTGGGGAAACGAAGGGGGCAGAAAATTTAAGCAGGCGGTGGGCGATCCAGCCAGTCAAGGGATTGAGCTTGTAAAGAACCACCTGAGGAACGTTGAGGAGTGCAATTTCCAGGTTGACAGTACCCGATTTAGTGATGGCCAGATCGGCGGCGGCAATCGCCTGAAGAGCAACTGAAGCGTCATTTCTACTGGCTGCTTTTGGAAGTGAGGGATCAGCCAGTACAGTAGCATTTAGCCCATAGCGTTGAAGGGCCTGTTCAATCGGTTGACGATACTTTTCCAGTGCCAGGGGAATCCAGAAGTGAACCTGGGGAATTTTTGCCTGAATCTGCTGGGCAGCCTCAAACATGGTGGGCATCAAATATTTCAACTCCTGCTGGCGTGAGGCAGGAAACAACACGACTGCTGTCTGTTCTGGTGGAATTTTCAAAATAGCACGGGCACTCTCGCGAGTTGGAGAGTTCTGCATCCGGTCGATTAAGGGATGCCCTACCCAGATAACCTGGCCTCCCTGACGATAGTAATAGTTGGCTTCTTCGGGGAAAATTGCCAGGATGCGATCAACAGCCTGAATAATGCGTCGGGTGTTGTAGTCACTCACTGACCAGACCCACTCCTGGGGCGCAATATAGTAAACGATCGGTACCCCTGGCAGGTGTTTGGGCAGGTAATTACAGAAGGCAATATTGGGGGCCATGTAATCGATCAACACCACGAGATCGGGTGGGTGTTGCTTTAAATACTTTTTTGCCTGGTGTTGAATCTTGAAGGTCGGCAGCATGTAAGGCAGGGATTCAAAGATGCCCATCGAACCGATCGCACTGGTATAACCCAGAAGAGTGGCCCCAGCAGCGGCCATGCGATCGCCCCCCAGAGCCAAAATTTCCAGGTCGAGGGCCATTGCCTCTCCCTGCCGCTTGAGGGCCTCAATTAACAGGGCTCCCTGGAGATCGCCGGAAACTTCCCCAGTGCTGATGAAGATGCGTCGCTTATGCTTCATCCTCTTCGCCAATTTTGATTCGCTTACCGGGAATCACTCCCCGCCGTCCTGGTTTCTGGGACTTTTGCAAAAACTGGTAGAGGTGCTGGACATGCTCACTATCTGACAAACCGTCAAGTTGCTCCAGAGCTTCGTTGAAGGTTAATCCGGAGCGATAGAGAATGCGAAACGCTTTTTTGAGCGAGCGGAGTGCCTGCCCTCCGTTTTCGGCGAAGCCTGCCCGTTTTAGCCCAACCAGGTTGAGCGATCGCACGCGAGCGGGGTGCCCCTCTACCAGGGTATAGGGTGGCACATCCCGATCAATGCGTCCCATTGCCCCAATCATTGCCAGGCGACCCACATGGACAAACTGGTGAATGCCCACCATCCCCCCAATTCTTGCCCTTGACTCCACCCAAACGTGACCTGCCAGCGAAGCCGCATTGGTAATCACAACCTGGTCTTCAATCACACAGTTATGGGCAACATGGACGTAGGCCAGCAACCAGTTACCATTGCCGATCACCGTCGCTTCTCCGGCTCCTGTAGCCCGGTTAATGGTGACATACTCCCGAATATAGTTGTCGTCCCCAATTCTGACCAGGCTTTCCGAACCGTCATACTTCTGGTCTTGAGGTTCGAGCCCAATCGCCACTCCTGGAAAAATTTGATTCCTGGCTCCAATCTCTGTCCATCCGTCCAGAATCACATGGTGCCCAATGGTAGTTCCTGGACCGACTTTCACCTTTGGCCCAATGACTGCATAGGCCCCTACCTGGACAGTGGGATGCAGTTCTGCATTGGGGTGGATTACAGCCGTAGGATGAATGAGGGTTGTCATAGGAATGTTGAGTTATGAATCATGAGTCGTGAATGATGAGATCGTTTGAGTTATGGCAAGGAACTCAAAACTCAAAACTCAAAATTCCGCCTAATCGACCAGAGAAAACATCAATTCGCCTTCAGCGACCAGTTGCCCATCCACTTCAGCCCGGCCCTGCATCTTTCCAAATCGACGTTTCTTAACCCACAGCAGTTCCACTGTCATCACCAATTGATCCCCGGGGACAACCGGACGACGGAATCGGACTTTATCAATTCCTGCAAACATGAATAGCCCTTCTTGCACATCCTTCATCTGGGTGAGAACAACGCCACCGACCTGTGCCATTGCTTCAACAATCAACACCCCTGGCATAATCGGACGTCCCGGAAAATGCCCCTGAAAGTGGGGTTCATTAAAGGTGACGTTTTTAATGCCAACGGCTCGTTCGCCTGGAACGTATTCAATGATTCGGTCAACCAGCGAGAAGGGGTAGCGATGGGGCAACAATTTATGAATTTCCTCTACTGGAATCAGTGTCTTATGGGTAGTCGAGGAATGCCTAGACGTGAGATCTCCAGTTTCTTCGGCTACGGTAGTCTGGATATGATTGGAGGTTGCACCGGAAGTGTTGAGGTCAGTAAGAATCGACATGGGCTGGGTCTTCGCTAGATAGTTGAAAGAGTTGGCTATGGAATTCTGGAAGGGGTGGTTCGTGTTACGGGGGAAGTTGCAGGAGGTTTGACTAGTAACCACTCTGGCGGCCAGTCATGATAGAAGTCAGCGATCGCGCAAGTTGGGTATGCAGGTGATGACTGGCCTTGTAGGCCAAAAAATGGGCAACGGGAAAGTACCCCAGTAAACTTAAGTCTCCCACTAAGTCTAAAAGTTTATGACGTGCTGGCTCATTTGCAAATCTTAAAGGTGGATTTAACCAACCGTCAGGCCCGCAAACGAGGGCATTCTCCAGACTGCCGCCTTTAATGAGTCCCTGGTGACGCAGGTATTCAATTTGATGGAGCAAACCAAACGTGCGGGCAGGGGCAATTTCCTCATTAAACCTGGAGTTGAGAGCCCAACTGTGCCACTGGTTGCCAATCCCAGGCAGATCAAAATCAATGCCATAGGTAAAGCGGGTCTCGCTTGCAGGCAAAGCCGCTACAAAGGCGTCGCCCTCTTGAATCCAGAGTGGTTCTTGAACGGCATAAATTGAGCGAGGTTCTGTTTGAGGAATTAGACCTGCTTGGGCGATCGCCTCAGCCCATTCCCTAGCAGACCCATCCAGTAGAGGCACTTCCGGTCCATCCAGTTCAATCCGTGCGTTGTCCACGCCCATAGCCGCCATGGCCGCCAGTAAATGCTCCACAGTCCGCACCCGTGCCTCGCCCTGCGCCAACTCCGTTGAAAGCGTGGTTTGCACCACTGACTCCGCCCTTGCCGGGATTTCTGGTTGTTTGGGTAAATCAACTCGAACAAAGTAGCGCCCCCGCCCCACAGGTGCTGGCATGATCTTCACCTGCACGGACACCCCTGTATGCAGGCCCACCCCCTGGCAGGTGATGGGAACCGCTACTGTTGATTGAACCTGATCCGGTTCAGACTCTAAAGATGAATAGCTACCAAGGGATTCCTGATGACCGACTTCAACCTCCATTAGAAGCGCTCCCCAATCCCAAAGTGAAACCGAGTATCTCCCTGGTCATTGATACCAAAGTCGATCCGGATCGGTCCCAGAGGAGACTGAACCCGCACCCCGGCACCATAACCAATTCCACTCCCTGGCTTATTTCGAACACCGCCGGGATTACCAGGCACATTGTCCTGACTGCCAAAGTCGGTTGCAGCATCTACAAACAATGCTCCGGAGATAATCGAGAAGATCGGAAAGCGATACTCGACTGTTGCCTGCAGATAGGAACGAGCCGCTGTCAGATCGCCTTCATCATATCCCCGAACCGAGTTTGATCCTCCCAGAGCGAATGCTTCATAGGGAGGCAAGTCACCGATGACTGTGCCAGCCTGAATATTAAAGGCAAAGGCTTGGGGACATTGAGCCCCTGTAGGGTTCTTCCCTCGGCAACCCTGGGTGAATTTGACGAACTGAGTTGGAATGTAGAAGCTGTAGCCTGCCCTTACCCGGTTACCAAAGACACTGCCTAACCCCAGAGGTAGCCACTGCTCGGTTCCTGCCCGGAAAATCGAACCACGGGTGGGACGGAGGGGATCATCCCGCAAGTCGCGCACAATGCCAAACTGAACGCTGAACAGGTCGTTCTTTCCCCGGCACCGACTGGATGGAAAGCTGAGGCAATTGCCAAGCTCGTCTCTGGGTGAAATGTCACCCTCAGAGTCGGTAATTTTTACTCGCTGGTATTGGAGCCCCAGGGATGCAGACCATTCCGCCCGCTGGTAAGGGTTGCCATTCAATGGGCGTGAAAAGCTAATGCCTCCTCCGGTACGGACAACACGGGGGCGATCGCGATCGCCATCCCGATCTGCTGGCAACCTCACCTCTGGGTCGCCGCCATCAAAAATCAGCGAAATCGTCCGGCGTCGGAATAAATTCAGGGTATAGGACGTTCGGAAGGGGTCGCCCCCAATCCAGGGGTCGGTAAAGCTGAGGTCAAATAGCAGTTCCCGCTGACCAATTTGAACCTCGGCTCCCAGTTTCTGGTTATTTCCACCAAAGTTCTGCTGCTGGAAGCTCACCGTTCCAAACAAACCGCTGGCAGAGCTGATACCAGCACCGGCGGCGATCGAACCCGTATTCCTTTCCGCTACATTGGCTACCACAACTACCTTACGCGGATCCTGGGCTCCTGGCTGAAGGGACAGTTTCACATCCTCAAAGATCCCCAGGCCAAACACCCGTTGCAGGTCCCGTTCAACCTGGGCCCGGTTAAACACATCCCCTGGCTTGGTCTGAAACTCACGGGTAATAATAAACGGACGAGTCTTACCCCGAATTGGATTACCCTTAGCGTCCTTATCTTCCCCTTCCTTGTTGACAAAGCGGACCTGGATATCTTCAACCACTCCCTCCGCAACTTCCAGCGTGACAACCCCGTCCGGAGAGACCCTGGGAGCATCAACCACCTGGGCCAGGACGTAACCGTTGTCCTGATACCACTTGTTGACTTGTTTGATGCCCTCTTGGAGTTGCACCAGATTCAGTACACTGCCGTACTGATCCTTGAAGGCATCCTCAACAACCGATGGGGGCAGCATCGTTGCCCCTTCCACCTGAACTTTTTGCAGCACCGGGTTCAGGGCCACCTCAAATGTGACTCTTACACCCAACGGGGTATCCTCTGGCACTGCCCGCACATTAGAAAAGTAGCCTGTGGCGAAGATGGCGTTGATGTCTTCCTGAAGTTGAGAACGGGTTGTGGTTCGCCCTGGTTGAGTCCGGATGACCTTGTAAACTTCTTCCTGGATTGGCCCTTCAACTCCCCTCACCTCAACTTCGGCAACCAGCACTCTGGGTTCCGGTTCAGGTTCCTTCGTCTCTTCTGCTGGAGGAGTTGGAACTGGCTGTTCGGGGGTTGGAGTGGGTTGGGGCGGTGTTGTAGGAGAGGTTGGCTCAGGCTTCAGTTCCTCTGGCGCCTGGAGGGTAGGTGGAGGTGAAGCAGGTCTGGGAGTTAGCTGAATTTGATCAGGCGTTGCTTGTAAGGGTGTGCCTGCGTCCCCTGGAGAGATTGGATTGGGGGTTCCTGGTCCCTGAGCTTGAAGCAAACGGCTCGGAGATACCCCTGCGCCGAGGGGGCTAGGAGCAGGTTTTACTTTTATTGGAGATCCAATCGAAGTGCCAACTCCAACATTGATGGGTTTGAAAATAGGTGGCCCCCCTGTTGTTACCGGGTGGAAGTGGGAGGGTTCCTCCTCAGAAGAGGGAGAATGGGCGGTTTGCCCTTTTGCAGAGTTAGACAAACCAAGAGTTGCTGCGGTGGCAAGGAAAGCCACTAAAACCGGGGAAAAACGCATTTTGTTCACGCTGGTTGGCACGTCCACACACCGAAGTCTGCTTAATGCAGGTTCAACAAACAGTATCAGGCAAAAATGTAACCTGATGTAAACCTTGAAATTTTACCGCATAGCTGGGTACCAATACCTAACCTGAGTGGTCAGTTATGGATTTACGGAATTTTTCATTTAATTCAGGTGGCCACACTCTTTAAGGGATTAGGGGCTGGGGACTAGAGTGTGGTTTATGCCGCTGAAGCTGGCTGCAGGATTTTGGGCTTTGGACTTTATTTTGGGCTTTGGACTTTAGTGATGGAGTAATGAGTCCTGGACAGTCTAAATTGTTCCCCAGTCTAGATGGCTCTCCTGAGAGTTTGGTGATAGGCGTCGCTTATTACCAAAGCGAAATCAATACTCCAGGGATTTTGTTTGAGATGAAAGATTAGCTTACGCTACTCTTTCACCGGCAAGCCAGGAAAACCGTCTAGATACTCACAGTTTTGAATTTAAAACTCGCTCCAGAACCTGCTGGTAAGCGGCTTCCACATTACCCAGATCATGGCGGAAGCGGTCCTTATCCAGGACTCGTTTGGTCGGGTCGTCTTCTGTCTGGTTCCACAGGCGACAGGTATCTGGACTGATTTCATCTGCCAGGATTAATTGACCATTTCGGTCAATGCCAAATTCCAGCTTGAAATCTACCAGGGTAATTCCACAATCCTGAAAGAAAGCAGTCAGAATATCATTGATGCGCAAAGCCAGGGTTTGCAGATGGTCAACCTGCTTCGGAGTTGCTAGTTCCAACAGAAACAGGCGATCGCGTGTCAGGAGTGGGTCGCCCAATGAGTCGTTTTTGTAGTAAAACTCGACCAGAGGTTTTGGTAGTACCGTCCCAATGGGTAGCCCTGTTTCCCGGCACAGACTGCCAGCCGCAATATTTCGGACAACCACTTCGAGCGGTACGATCTTAACTGCCCGCACCTGCATTTCATTGGTGCTCACCTGAGCAACAAAGTGAGTCGGAATGCCCCCTGCTTCCAGCACCCGAAACAGATGGCTGGAAATCGCGCAATTGATGGCTCCTTTCCCTTCAATGCTGCCTCGCTTTTGGGCGTTAAAAGCGGTGGCATCGTCTTTAAAGTAGGTCAGTAGCACTTCTGGATCATCAGTAGCGTAGAGAATTTTCGCTTTCCCTTCATAAAGTTTTTGACGAACAATCATGAAGAAATTGTAATGAAGTTGGATTTTTTCGAGTATCCAGGAATATGGGGGAAGAACTACGGCGTTTTTCTACCCAACAGTTCCAGGATTTAAATTGTAGCTCTCTCAAAATTCCCTATTGTTTTAGATCTCTCCAGATACATTTCAATCTCTTTCAATCCGCTGTTTTTGCTTTAATTGGCTAGAGTCCCTAACGGTGATGTCTGGATGAAACTTCCGCAATTGACGGTTACGCTGTCAGCTGGTGCTTTTCTGCTGGGTGGGTGCGCTCTGGTTGAGCAGCCCATTGCGGCTAATTCCACCCCAGAAGCGTTTCCCTCTCAACCCTCCTCTGCGCTGGATCGTTATGTATTTGCCCGCCGTCTCGCCTGGGAAGCGGCTGTGATGGTACAGCACCCACCCCATCCAGTTAGCACCTGGCAGGAGGCGCGGGTCAAATGGCGGCAGGCAATTCGTTTGTTGGAGGATATTCCACCAGGTGAATCGGTAATGGCTCAAGCCAGGGAAAAGCTTGCGACTTACCGAACTCACTATGCAGCGATTAATCGTCGCCTGGAGACTGAGGAGGCCGCCGCTGAACAATGGAAAAAGGCCCAAACTTTGGCCTGGCAGGCGGCTGTAACGGTGCAAGATCCGCCCCATTCATTGCGGGTGTGGCAGCGGGCCAGCCTCAAGTGGCAGGAGGCGATCGCCCTTCTCGAAGCCATTCCAGACACCACCTCTGTTTACACTCAAAGCCAGGAAAAGCTGGCAACCTACCGCAGCAATTACCGCGCCATTAATCAGCGAATCGCCACTGAGACTCAGGCATTAAAAACATTGAAGCAATTTTCGGAACTGGCGGTTCAGCTCAACAATATTCCAAACCGTGCGTCCGCTGATTCCAGTACGAATCAGATTGGTATCAGTTATCCGGAGTACGTCAGCCTGGTTCAAAAATTAGAAAGCTCTCTAGCTGAACTTGCGGGACAACCAGGCGGAAAAAACCACCTTATCTACCCTAATTTGGAACAGGCGATCGCAGACTTCAAAACGGTGACAAAACTCTGGCAGGCCTACCTCGAATACAAACAAGACAACTCCCAATGGCTCTATGACGATGTTTTCAATCAGCTAGTGCCTCTTCCCTTTCAGGACATCACTACCCTTGTTCAAAAATACGGGATCAAGACCTATTCTGATGGCACCAAGATTTCCCTGCGATTCGCTGCCTGGACCATCTGGTATCAGGCAGGGCAGCACATTCGCAAAGCCCAGCAAGAGATTTTAAGCATGAGTTGAGGAAAGGGGAAAGGGTCAGAAATCCCATTCTTGAGTGGAATAAGCGATTAAAACAGCCTCATTTGCTCAGACTGTTGAGGCGGTTCAGCTGACTGAGAAAGGGATTGGTCGATCGCCGGACCCGATGCCAGATTGTGGGCAAAGCGAGTAGTTTCGGGAAGGCGGTACTTTGTGGTGCAGCGCATGACATAGGCGATCGCCGTTTCCAGACTGACCCGGTGTCCAGTGGAAATATAAACAGGTTTGGTTTTGGGGCGAGTTCGCAATGCTGCCCCAATCATTTCTCCCCTATGGGTTAAGGGAACCCAGGAGCCTCGCTCATCTGGCACTTCGGCATGGGTGCCTACGAGTAAGGATTTGGCTACACCAATGGTGGGCAAATTGGTGAGCAACCCCAAGTGGCAGGCAATCCCAAAGCGACGGGGATGGGCAATTCCCTGTCCATCACACAGCAGCAAGTCCGGTGAAACTGTCAGCTTCTGGAGGGCATCCAGCACCGCGGGAACTTCTCGAAAGGAAAGAAACCCAGGAATGTAGGGGAAGGTGGTGGGGCAGCGGGCAATGGCTCTGTCCTGTAACTGCAAGGTTTCCAGACTGAGGACTGCGACCGCTGCACGAGTGACGGTTCCTTCCGATTCAAACCCCACATCAACACCCGCCACATAACGCACCTCATCCAACTGATCAGTGGTTATGACCTCGCCCCAGAGGGCTTGTTGAATCGCGATCGCCTCCTCCGCCGTCAGGCACCAGTCATGGCGTTGTTCAATCTTCATCCATGTATCGGTCGTTTAAGTGATCGAAAGATTTAAGAATTTGTACAAATCTCAACACTGCACGTAAATCTCAATCCGAAGAAATTCCTAAAGGAAGAGGGGTCTATCAGCAGGGTCATTAAAGTAATAGCTAGGATTGCAATTAGCGGTCATGTGTTTCGTAAACGGTGAGCTTTGACTCAGGATTCATTAAGTTTAATTTTTGATTTTCTGAAGGTTTTTGATGACGGACGTTTTTTTCCATCGCTTTGAAGTTGAACCCTCCCGCCCACGAGAGTTCATTTGCCGCTTAGTACTGGGTATGGCGCTGGAAACCCTGTTTTTGATGGCGCTAGGCAGTGCAACGCGAGTCATGAATGCAGGACTTGCCTGCCCAGATTGGCCCCTTTGTTATGGAGAACTGGTTCCCCATCAGCAGATGAATTTTCAGGTATTTCTAGAATGGTTTCATCGCCTCACTGCTTCTTCAATGGGGGTGTTTGCGATCGCCCTTGTGATCCTCTCCTGGTGGCATCGACGCGCTCTTCCTGGCTGGCTACCCTGGGCCTCCACCCTGGCACTGGGGTTGATTGTCTTTCAAGGGGTCCTGGGTGGATTGACAGTTACCGAACTACTTCGGTTTGATATTGTGACGGCCCACCTGGCAACGGCTTTGCTGTTTTTCATCACCCTCCTGACGATTGGAGGGTTCCTTCTTCCCTATCGGGGTACAGGCAGTGCTGGCAAACTACGCTGGGTCGCTCTGTTTGCGGCTGTGATGGTCTACCTGCAAAGCATCCTGGGTGCCCTGGTTGCCTCTCAGTGGGCGTTGCATCAATGCCTCAGCATGGCAAACCTCTGTCGGGTTATGAACAGCCATATCGCGGGAGTTGTGCCTGCCACTGGGGGAACGTTGGCGCTGGTAGTGATGGCTTGGCGGACACCCGCACTGCATCCAACTCTGAGACGACTGGCAAACCTAGCTGGTGGTCTGGTTATCCTCCAGATTCTGTTGGGAGTTGCCACGTTTAAACTGCGGCTTCAGGTAGAACCTCTGACTGTTGCTCACCAGGCTGTGGGGGCAGGGTTGCTGGGAACTCTGGTGCTCTTTACGGTGCTGGCGTTACGCGACGTGCCTGCCTCTATTTCTCAGGTAGTTCCATCCCGTCCTCTCCTGTCTGAGTCTATGCGGGACGATGGCACAAAGAGCCTGCCTGTCTGACCATTCCCCTCCCTTGCTGGAGCGATCGCCTCACCTATTGCCGTCCGGCTCATTGGCCTCAGTATCTTTTTTTGTAAGGAAACGAGCGAATGCAAGAGACAACCCTGGCGGGTATTTCCCGCCGACACGACAATTTTCTACAGGTTATTCAAAGCTACTGGCAACTGACCAAACCCCGAATCATTCTGCTGTTATTGATTACAACGGCTGGGGGAATGTGGATCGCCGCAGAAGGTCAGGTGAATCCAGTGCTGCTGCTGGTGACATTGGTAAGCGGAGCCTGTGCTGCGGGTGCCGCCAATACAATCAATTGCCTCTATGACCGTGATATCGATTACATTATGGAGCGGACTCGTCACCGTCCGTTACCTTCTGGGCGGGTTCAGCCAAGGGATGCTCTGCTGTTTGCGATTGCCCTCACCCTCCTGTCTTTTTCTCTGCTGGCGGCATTTGCTAATTTGCTAAGCGCCTGTCTGGCAATGACTGGGATTGGGGTGTACGTCCTGGTCTATACCCACTGGTTAAAGCGCCACAGCACCCAAAACATTGTCATTGGAGGGGCGGCTGGAGCTATTCCACCACTGGTTGGCTGGGCAGCGGTCACGGGTGAGCTGAGTTGGGCGGCCTGGGTGCTGTTTGCCATCATCTTTTTGTGGACACCACCCCATTTCTGGGCCCTGGCAGTGATGATTCGGGAAGATTACGCCAGGGTAGGGGTGCCAATGTTGCCTGTGGTAGAGGGAGAAGAACCTACTGCCCGCCAGATTTTCTACTACACTCTGGCGTTGATTCCGGTGACACTGCTGCTGGTTTTCCCGCTCCATGTAATGGGAGCAGTTTATGGGGCGATCGCCCTGCTGCTGGGTGGCATTTTTGTGAAGAAAGCCTGGCAACTGATGCGCCATTCCTCCGATCTCGGCCTGGCCCGTTCCGTCTTTAAGTACTCAATTCTTTACCTGATGCTGCTCTGCGCCGGGATGGGATTGGACAGCCTGCCTGCAACCCATCAGGTTGTCAATCTGGTGGCAACCAACTGGCAAAGTTGGGTGAGTACACTTTCAGCGATCGCACCAGCCAGGGTCTTTTGACTGGAGGGTGGGCAATGCCCCACCCTGCTGCTTCCCTCACTCCTCACCCCTTACCTGAAAAGGAAACACTTCAACTGGGAACCGTAAGCGCGATCGCCCCATTACAATGAAAGTTGAGATTTGTATCGATCTGATGGGGAGTGGGTATGACTCCTGCTGTTTTAATCGAGAAGTTGCAAAAGCGCTACGGCACAGTCGAAGCCGTTAAGGATGTGTCGTTTCAGATAGAACCGGGAGAAATCTTTGGTTTGCTGGGACCAAACGGTGCTGGCAAAACGACAACGCTTCGCTGCCTCTGTACATTGACCGAACCTGACTCAGGGCGGATTGAGGTTTCTGGAATTTCCGTGACTGAGCAGCCCAGGCTGGCTCGCCAGCGGCTTGGTTATGTTGCCCAGGAAATTGCGCTGGATAAGGTGCTGACTGGGCGGGAACTGCTCCAGCTTCAAGCAGCACTCTACCACCTGCCTCGTGCAGTTATCAGCGATCGGATTGAGAGTGTCCTCAGCCTGCTGGGTTTACAGGACTATGCCGACAAGAAGACCGGCACCTATTCCGGTGGTTTGAAAAAGCGCCTTGACTTGGCAGCAGGGCTGTTGCACCAACCCGATGTCCTTGTTTTAGATGAACCCACGGTGGGGTTGGATATTGAAAGCCGACTTGCCGTCTGGGACTTTTTGCGTCGCCTGCGGGAACAGGGCACAACTGTACTGCTGACCAGTCACTATCTGGAAGAGGTCGATGTCCTGGCTGACCGCGTTGCTATCATTGATCAGGGAGTAGTCATCGCCTGTGGCAAGCCTTCTGAATTGAAAGACCGGGTGGGGGGCGATCGCATCACCCTTCGTATCCGTGAATTTGCTCCTTTGGAAGAAGCTGAAAAAGCAAAATCCCTGCTTCAAACCATTCCCACCGTTCAAGAAGTCATTATCAACAGTTCCCAGGGGAATTCTCTTAATCTGGTCGTTTCGCCTCAGAGCGATGCCCTGCTCACTGTTCAGAAAGTGCTTCAGGAGGCAGGTCTACCCACTTTTGGCATTGCCCAATCGCGCCCCAGTCTGGATGATGTTTACCTGGCAGCTACCGGGCGTACATTGCTGGATGCCGAAATTGCCGCTGCTGGAACCCGCGATGAAAAGGCAGAACGCAAGAAGAGTATGCGGTAGCGGCCCTATTCCTTAGAAACGTTGAACTTTAGATTCGGAGGGCTGTGAGACTTTTATGAGTAGCACTATGACATCCACCAAAGCCAGCCTCAATGGAAAAGTCGCTGTTGCCCAGACGCCTTCTTCGGCTAATCCGGTGGGTGATTTTTTCCAGGAAACGATCGCCCTCACCCGACGGCTGTTCATCCAGCTTCAGCGCCGTCCTTCAACTCTGATTGCAGGCATCATCCAGCCGCTGATGTGGCTGATTCTGTTTGGTGCACTGTTTCAAAATGCTCCCCAGGGTTTGTTTGGCGATAACGTGAACTACGGGCAATTTCTGGGGGCAGGGGTGATTGTGTTCACAGCCTTTGGCGGGGCGCTCAACGCCGGTCTGCCCGTCATGTTTGACCGGGAGTTTGGTTTCCTCAATCGCCTGCTGGTTGCGCCCCTCTCCTCCCGCTATTCCATCGTGGCAGCATCGGCTATCTTCATCACAGCCATGAGTCTGATCCAGACGGCAGCGATTGTAGCGATGAGTGCTTTCTTGGGAGCGGGACTGCCAGATGCCCTGGGTCTGGGTCTGGTGGCGCTGATTGTGCTACTGCTTGTGGTTGGGGTGACAGCATTGAGCCTGGGGTTAGCTTTTTCCCTTCCCGGACACATTGAGCTGATTGCGGTCATTTTTGTCACCAATTTGCCCCTGCTGTTTGCCAGTACGGCCTTGGTGCCCCTGGCTTTCATGCCCATCTGGCTCCAGTGGGTGGCAACGTTGAATCCTTTGAGTTACGCGATCGAACCAATCCGCTACATCTATCTTCACGACAACTGGTCTCTGAATAGCATCGTAATGCAGGCACCATGGGGCCAGGTGACATTGGGGACAGCTTTGCTGATCCTGCTTAGCTTTGCGGCAGCGGTTTTGTTGAGCATTCAACCCAGATTGCGTCGATCCCTTGCCTGATCCGGATTGCTAGGACTCTGAAGGTGGGGGAGATTGCTGATGCATGATGTCAGCATGGATTTCTTTCCATACAGAGTATAAAAAATCCTGCTGATAGCCCCATTGCGCTGCCAGTTCCGTCACTTTATGGGAGTCTTCCTGCTCAAACAGTGTAGAAAGAACTGCCATCTCATAATTGCTTATGAGATCCTCTGGAATTGGTGCTTTTGGCCCAGAGTTTTCCTGCGAAACTGGATTGGATTGATGCATAGTCAGTTTATAACCTGAGTTTTGTAGAACCAGGGGTAAATTCTGTGAACAAAATCTGAGAACAAAATCTGACGAAACAGCAACTCCAGGCGGTTAGCCTCTGAAGATCAGTATACTGACTGAGGGGTTTCCGCGAAAATTTTTGCTGAATTACGGGGAAAACAGAGTGCTTTTTCGCGGGTGCCCTCTACGATTCAGTTACCCATGGCTGTTTATCTTAACCGATGAGACCCTCACCTACCCTGGTCACAGAACGCCCCTTTTTCCTTTAGAAATTAGCTTCCAGGAGGCTCAGATAGTCTGTCGTACAGGGTAATCAGGGCAGCATTATCCAGTTCCCCCTGACCTTGAGCCAGTAGCGCATCCATCAGACTGGTCACCTGAGCCGAACCCAACAGGGGCAAGCTGAGTTCCCGCGCCGTTTGCAAAACGATGTTCATGTCCTTCCGGTGCAGGTTGAGCTTGAATCCCGGTTGAAACTGACCTTCCAGCATTCGTTTGCCATGCACTTCCAGAATGCGACTCTGGGCAAAGCCACCCAGCAGGGCTTCACGGACTTTGGTGGCATCGACACCCGATTTTTTCGCAAAGGTGAGTGCCTCCGCAACTGCTTGGATGGTGAGGGAAACTACGATTTGATTGCAGGCTTTAGTTACCTGCCCTGCCCCCGCTTCACCAATATAGACAATGTTTTCCCCCATCACGTTGAGAATGGGTAAGGCTCGTTGAAAGGCAGGTTCGTCCCCACCAACCATAATTGAGAGGGTTCCCTGCTGTGCCCCAATATCTCCTCCAGAAACGGGGGCATCCAGTGCAGCAACACCCTTCGCCTTGAGGGCATGGTAGACTGTGCGGGCTGTGGCTGGAGCAATGGTGGACATATCGATATAGAGCATGGGCGATCGCGCCCCTTCAATAATGCCATCCGCCCCCAACACCACAGCCTCGACATCGGGTGAGTCAGAAACGCAGGTAATCACCACATCTACTTGCTGTGCAACATCCTTTGGAGACGCAGCCATCAGCGCCCCCTCTTGTGCCAGTTCTTCCATCGCCAGACGGCTGCGATTGTAGACCACCAGAGGATAGCCTGCCTTGAGCAAGTTCCGTGCCATGGGCCTACCCATGATGCCGAGTCCAATAAATCCAATCCGTTCCATAGAAACAGGGGCGAAGGTTAGTAGGGAATAGGGTACCGTTAAGTCCACACGAAGCGCAAAGTGAACCGAGTCTCCATGTTGGCACTGGTGACTTCAATGGTGGCTCCCAAATGCTCTGCCAGTTTTCGCACCAGTGCCAGCCCTAATCCAGTGCCACCGTAGCGCCAAGGGTCATTGTTTGGAATACGGTAGAACTTATCAAAAATCCGGGATAATTCCTGGTCGGGAATTTCAACACCTGTGTTGATGATGCTGATGAGAAGGAATGAAGGGGGGGAGGGGGAAGGGGGGGGAGCCTTACGGGAGGAGGGGGATTGGCGTTTTCTTCCGCTCGCTGCGCTCTTTACAAATCTGGCTGCGATCGTGATCGTTTCTCCTGAGGGAGTATACTTGTGGGCGTTCGTCAGAAGTTCAGTCAGAATGCGCTGCAGGTAGGAAAGATCGGTGGCAAGGGGGGGAAGATCGGCTGGAAGATCAAAGTAAAGCGTCTGCTGATGGCTTTGAAGTCGTTCTACAAAGGATTCAACAACGTGAGGAATCCAAACCTGGAGGTTGATTGGGGTGATGACGAGGGGCTCTACTTCAGCATCCAGACGAGTTAAGTCCAGCAGATTATTAATTAAGCTAATTTCGCGTTGACATTCATCTTGCAAAATTTGAAGGTAGCGGGACAGGCGCTGAAGGGAGGCAGACTCCCGTGTTACCGGAACTCCGCTCATCGGATCTCGAATTTCCCCATACTCATCCCTGAATAGCAGCGTTTCTAGCATCTGGGCAGCCATTTTGATGCTGGAAACCGGAGTTCGCAGTTCATGGGAAACGGTGCTTAAGAAGTCGTCTTTAAGACGGTTCAATCGTTCCAATTCGGTTACCTGGGCCTGGGCTGCCTCATACAAACGAGCCTGACGAATGGCGATCGCACACTGATTGGCCACCTGTTGCACCAACCTCACTTCCAAATCGCTAAAGCTCTGTTCGCACTCCCGTAACAGCCACAAATCACCCAGAACTCCCTCATTATCAATGATGGGACAACTCAATATAGAAAATAGCCGCTCAATCGGACGCACCGGATCAGGCTCTGATCGGCAAAACTGAAACGTCTCTCCCTGCAAAATCTGAGACGTAATATCGTCCGGGTTTTCCAGCGGAATAATACCTCCCTGGGCAGGTGGAACTCCTTCAGAAAGGTACTCGTAGCGAATGACTGATACATTTCGATGCAGATCGCGTAAGGCGACATCACAACCTGCAATATCCAAACCCTGGGCAAGTTCTTGCACCACCGTTTTCAGGATTTGCGCTTCATCCAGGCTGTCGCGCACATGATCGGTAATCCGTTTGAGCAGAGCTTCAAATTCTAATGCCTGTTCTAGTTTGTTTGTGCGCTCCTGCACCTGCGTTTCCAGGTTTGTATTGAGTTGTTGCACCTGCTGATAAAGTTCGGATTGTTGAATGGCGATCGCCAGTTGGTCGGCAACAGCACTGGCTAACTCTACCTCCCAGGTTTGCCAGAGACCACGAGGGCGAATCCGATTCAGGCTGAGACTGCCCCAAATCGAAAAGCCCATTTGTAGAGGAACCAGCAACCAGGCTCCGGGATAAGTTTGAGCAAAAGGCTGATTGGTGCCATCCGCCTCCAAACGATAGTTGTTAATTTGCACAATTTCCAGGCGTTTGAGCTGGGCTGCAAACTGGTTATCTTCATCTGGGATAACTAACCCTAAAGCATCGGGTAAATCGGGTGTGCAACGGTAGCTGGCAACATTAAGCCAGATCCCTCGCTCCGGTTGATACTGCACAATTTCAGCCCGATCAACTTTTAACAGCTTGCCAATTTCAGTGGTGGCGGTTGTAAAGATGGTTGTCAGGTCTAATGAGTTGCGAATAGCCTGGATGACCCTGTGCGTTGCTCGCTCTTTTTCGGCCTGTTGCTGGGTCTGCTGATAGAGTTCTGCCTGATAAATTCCGATCGCCAGTTGGGTGCTCAGTTGTCGCAGCAAGTGCCAGCTTACCTGCTGCCAGTTGCGGGGACCGGTACATTGATGAGCGATCAGCAACCCCCAAAGATTTTCTTGCACCACAATTGGCAAAACTAGGAGAGCCCGCACATTAAGGCTGGTTAGCAACTCTGCATAACAAGACTGCAAGTCAACCGCTAAAACATCGTTAATGGCGTGAATGCGGCCCTTGCAATAGGGATGCACCATCGAGCTTGCAAAGCAGGGGTCGTAGATTTCCTGACCCAAAATTGAAAAGGAGAGAACATTCAGCGCTTCAGCAATCACTTTGCCACCCCAGTTGGGATTAAATCGGTAAATGACAACCCGCTCTACTTCAAGAAATTGCTGAACCTCTTTCACTGTAGTAGTCAGGATTTCATCCAGGTCTAAGGACTGGCGAATATTCTGGGCGATGGTGGCAATAAATTGTTCCCGTTCTCTGGTTTGCTGCTCTTGCTCAATTGCCTGCCGCATCCCAAGCTGAGCCTGTTTGCGCTCAGCCAGCTCTGTCTGCAACTGCTGGTAAAGGTCAGCCTGCTGAATGGCGATCGCCAGTTGATGGCTAATTTGCTGCAATAGCTCAGCTTCGGCTGGTTGCCATTGCCGATAGTGAGAACAAGCATGCACAATCAGCAAACCCCAAACTCGCACAGAGCCATTTTCAGTATTTTGAGTGATGGAGGCAACTACTTTAGATTTGACCCCAACTTCTTGCATGAACTCCGCCAGACAGGCGGCCCATTCATCCGCTGCCACATCCGGAACAATCCGCGGAGTTCCCTGACAATAGTACTCATAGCATTCTGAGGGAAAGCATTCATCAACCCAGAACATTTCCTGGGTAGAGGGGTATTCTGGTGCAACCGATTCACTGATCACTTGACCCAAACCATCCGGTTTCAGACGAAAGATCAGTGCCCGGTCTGCCCGCAGAGTTTGCTGTACTTCTGTTACAGCAGTTGTTAAAATCTGGTCGAGATCAAGGGATTGGCGCATGCGCTGCGTGATTGACCGCAGCAACCCTTCCCAGTCTGCTTTTTGGCGTAAAGCTTCTTCTACCCGTGTGCGCTCTGTAATATCTGTCCGGGTTCCCAGCATCCGCTCAGGTTTCCCCCTTTCATCACGAAAAACCACTCCCCGCGCCAGGAACCAGCGGAAATTGCCATCTTTGTGCTGCATCCGATATTCGACTACGTATTCTGGTATTTTGCCAGTCAGGTAGGCATCTATAGCAGACAAAACTAATTGCAAATCTTCTGGATGGATTAACCGATGCCAATCACTGATGCTGTCGGAAATTTCGCCATCGTCATAGCCCAATATAGTTTTCAGGTTCGGGTCTACATAAATTTCATTGGTTTTCAGGTTCCAATCCCAGACACCCACTCGACCAGCCTGGGTTGCCAGCCGATACCGCTCCTCACTCGTTTGCAGGGCGATCTCTGTCTGCTTGCGCTCCGTAATATTGGTGGTGAGCATGGTCACAGTCCAGCATCCCTCGGTTTCATCTCTGTAAATTGTGAAGGTGCCTGCTATCCAGCGGATATTGCCATCTTTGTGACGAAACCGGAATTCAACTGTACCGGCAGGCTCAAGCAAGGTGTTCTCAATCCTTGACAGAATTGGGCTGCGCAAATCTTCTTCTGGCACCTGAGCGATCCACAACTGTTTATTAGCCACTAATTCTTCAGCGGTGTACCCAAACAGTCGTTCACAGCCTGTGGAATAAAACTCACATTCCCAGTGATGGTCTGCAAACACTCGAAATTGACCGATAGAGGCGATCGCACTGTTCAAAACCTCACTTAGCTCTGCCTGCAACAACGGCACGAGACGATGAGGCTCTTCCCGCCTGGAATCTTGGCAAGAGTCCAGGCATGGTCGATTAGAAGTGTCGCCAGAGCCAAAACTTTTCGGCTCATCCGGGTTCATTGCCAGGCCCCTCAAGTAATTTCTTCAGCAGCAACCCTCTTAGGAGCATGAGAGCGATACCCACCAGGTAAAAAAGAGCTAAATCGATAAAGATCTCTTCAGGCAGGGGCAACAGAGTTCTTTAACGAGGCCTATAGTTTAGCGTGCCCGGAAATCCTATATACAGCATTCAACCAACAATGGCATAGCAGCAGAACGTAGTAGAATGCCTGCCGAACGTCTGTGTAGCGTCTCTGTATAAAGATTTGTCGAAGCTTACCCTGGTTTTGATAAGACTCGATGACATAGTTCCGTAAAGTAGAGACTTGTGAATGTAGTGACAGGCACACTATTAGTAGATACATCTATCAGTTTATATGGTTTCCTCCACCCCCTATTAGTAGATACATCTATCAGTTTATATGGTTTCCTCCACCCCCATGGCACACAAACCTGTTTCGTTGAAATTTCCATTCACAGACGAAGTTACTAACAGAAGGAAAGGTATGGTGGTAGGCTGGCTTACCGTTTTTAGTATTGTAGGTGTGGTGTCAGTGGCCTCCTTCTCTGTGTTCTCCAGCCAACAGTCGATCGCCCAAACGTCAGAACGCACCTCATTCGTTCGCGGCGAAAATCGTAGCCAGCAGATTGAGCGCCTCAAAAGACAAAGACTTGCCCATTCAATTGCGGTTTTGACTCGAGGTATGAAATCCCAGCCAGCTTCTAACTCAGATTCTTCCAACCCTCAGGAGTCACAAACTTCTGGTTCTGGCAAAGGCACCCAAAGAACAATGGGCGCTTATATGGAAGCGATTTCTGTAGTGTACGCGGCGATCGCACCTCAGCGTCAACCGGCAAAACCTGCCAGACAACCGGCCCCCTAACAGGGTCTAACTGAATCGGTGGGAACGAAGAAGAAATGAGTGTTTGAAACTTCGCTCCAATTCACCTTGCTTGCCAGCGACACCTAAAAAACTGACAGTGGCAAAAGTTGTAACGCAGTTCCAATCAAACCCAGAAGAGCAATCCCAATACCATTGCCCTTGGGCGGTGCGGGAGGAGGGGTGGTGAGTTGCTTAATCAACTCCTGGGTAATCTTCATTCCTTCCTGGTTTCCCTGCACCGTAAACAACCGCTCAGCCTGTTGAATATCTGCTAGCCCCGCCGTATCCTCACCACTTTGCAGGAAGACGACCCCCCGACCCAGATAGGCCTGGGCAAAATCAGGCTTACGCATGAGCGCCTGGGTAAAGTTATCAATTGCTCCAGGATAATTCTTCCGACGCTCATCCTGTAGCGCCCACTGATAAAACTCCTCCGCTGAGCCGGTAGAAGGGGAAAGGCCCACAGCCCCTTGTAATAGAGCCCCATTCATCACAGTTTGCATCAAAGAGGCACCCATCAAATAGGCTCCCCGCAGGTCTACTGCCGTTAGATTGGCACCGTCCAGCCTGGCACCGACCAGGTTTGCACCATACAGGCTTGCCCCCGTCAGGTTTGCTCCTCTTAGATCGGCTCCCTGCAAATTTGCTCGGCTGAGGTTTGCTCCGGCCAGATTTGCTTGACTGAGTTCGGCGTTGGCAAGATTGGCAAAAACCAGCCCTGCATTACTTAACTCACAACGGGGGCATTTGCGGGTCGATAGAAGTCGCTGGGTATGTTCAAAGTTTTCTGCTTGCGCCGGGGTTGCCACACTCAAGGTCGTGAGCAGGGTTACCACGCCAGCAGGGATGACCTTACGAATTATGGTTGCTTCAGGTTTCATAAGCCGTCTGTCGGTGACTGATTGCGCTCGATTCCGGTGAGTTGCTACTGGTTCCACTATTTAAGCCCAACTTTGCGATCGCGGCATCATCATCCGATTTTTCTTCATCCTTTTCATGGAATGACTGCCAGCCCGCCTGCCAGAGCGATCGCTCCTTTAGCAGTTTCGCATTTACCCAGAACCGGACACTGGGATCGCAGGCAGCGACGAGTTCGGCAAACACCCAATCTCCCTGGTTTTTGCGGTTAACTACTTGAAAATGTCGCCATCCTTCCAGCGGTTGGCAGGCCGTCCATTTGGAACCCACTAGATGGGGAAACTTCTGTTTTTGTGGCACGGTTACGACCTTCGGTAGAATGAAGTCTAATCTCACACTTTAAATAGCGATGGCTGACTTTGACATGGCAGGCGGACTTAAGTGGACTCCTGAAGCAAAAAATAAACTTAAAAATATTCCCTTTTTTGTGCGATCGCAGGCACGCCAGCGGATTGAACATCTGGCACGGGCAGCAGATCTGGACGTTGTTACTGCCGAGATTGTCGATCAGGCCCGTTCTGAGTTTGGTCAGTAGTGAAGTCGAACTCAAATGAAGAAGGCGGAAGGCTCATCCCTCGCCCCTTATCCCTGGCCCCCTGAAGAATGTGGCTAATCCGACTGAGAAACCCTGTAAGTCAACTTTTTAGAACTCGCTCCCTGGCCTTCTCCAGGAGTGATATGATGACACACAAGCTAGGGGTGCCTGAGCGGTGGTTTTCCTGACTGAAAGCCCGTTTCAGGCTGAGATTACACCCTTAGAACCTGAATCCGGATCATACCGGCGGAGGGAAGCTGTTTATCCAAGGAGTTCAATATGCGCACAGAATGGGTCGCTAAGCGGCGTGGACACAATAATGTGTCCCAAATGCACTATGCCCGTCAGGGAATCATCACCGAAGAAATGCAGTACGTGGCGCAGCGTGAAAATCTTTCGACTGCCCTGATTCGGGAAGAAGTGGCGCGGGGTCGGATGATCATTCCAGCTAACATTAATCACACGAATCTGGAACCGATGGCGATCGGTATTGCCTCCAAATGCAAGGTGAATGCCAATATTGGGGCATCGCCCAACTCTTCTAACATTCAGGAAGAATTAGACAAGCTTCGTTTAGCCGTAAGGTATGGTGCAGACACCGTGATGGATCTGTCTACTGGGGGTGGCAATCTGGATGAAATTCGCACGGCTATTATTCAAGCGTCTCCTGTACCGATTGGGACGGTGCCTATCTACCAGGCATTGGAAAGTGTCCACGGCAATATTGAAAAGCTAACGCCGGACGACTTCCTGCATGTCATTGAAAAGCATGCCCAGCAAGGTGTTGATTACATGACCATCCACGCTGGGATTTTGATTGAATATTTACCCTTGGTACGGAATCGGCTGACTGGGATTGTTTCCCGTGGTGGAGGTATTATCGCTCGCTGGATGTTGCATCATCACAAGCAAAATCCCCTCTACACCCACTTCCGCGACATCATTGAGATCTTCAAGAAATACGATGTCTCTTTCAGCCTGGGAGATTCCCTTCGTCCGGGTTGTCAGCATGATGCCTCGGATGAAGCGCAACTGGCTGAATTGAAAACCCTTGGACAACTCACTCGCAAAGCCTGGGAACACGATGTTCAGGTGATGGTGGAAGGTCCGGGGCATGTGCCGATGGATCAGATTGAGTTTAATGTGCGCAAGCAAATGGAAGAGTGTTCAGAAGCGCCCTTCTATGTATTGGGTCCCCTGGTAACGGACATTGCCCCAGGGTATGACCACATTACCAGTGCAATTGGGGCGGCAATGGCAGGCTGGTATGGCACTGCCATGCTGTGCTATGTCACACCGAAGGAACACCTGGGCTTACCCAACGCCGAAGATGTGCGGAATGGTTTAATCGCTTACAAGATTGCGGCTCACGCGGCAGATATTGCCCGTCACCGTCCGGGTGCCCGCGATCGCGACGATGAACTCTCCCGCGCCCGCTACAACTTCGACTGGAACCGCCAGTTTGAACTTTCGCTTGACCCGGAACGCGCCCGCGAATACCACGACGAAACGCTTCCAGCGGATATCTACAAGACCGCTGAGTTCTGCTCAATGTGCGGCCCCAAGTTCTGCCCAATGCAGACGAAGGTGGATGCCGATGCCCTGACTGAACTCGAGAAGTTTTTGGCGAAGGAGTCTGTGCCTCAGTCATGAGTAAAAAAGGGGATGGGGAGTGGGCAGTAGGGGGATGGGGAGATGGGGAGTGGAGAGGAGGGGAGATGAGTGGATAAGTTTTGAGTTTTCACCTCACCCCTTACTTATACAGGGGTTTTCAGTTGAGTTAGCCATACTTTGAGGGGCCAGAAGCTGGCTTTAAGGGGTTAGGGGCTAGTGTTCCGTCAGGGAAATTTTGACGGGTCGCAGACCCTCAAAATTAACCTCCATTAACTCCCTGGGCATTCGCTACTCGTCAAATTTGATTTGACAGAGTACTAGGGGCTGAAGTGTGGTTTATGCATTTGAAACTTGCAACTAACAACCAACAACTAATAACTGACCTTACCTCCTGTTATAAATTAACCTCAAAGGGTAACGGCAGTTGCCCAGAAGCCCTGGTACAGTGAAACTGATTGCTCCCTCACTGAAGAACCAGGCATGACTGATGTCTTCATTTCCTACTCTCGAAAGGACAAGGATTTTGTTAAAACTCTCCATACTGCCTTAGCCAACCACAACCGCGAAGCCTGGGTTGATTGGCAGGATATTCCCCTCACCGCAGATTGGTGGCAGGAGATTGAACGCGGCATTGAGTCAGCCGATACGTTTGTCTTTGTTCTCAGTGCAGACTCTGTTGCTTCAAAAGTCTGCTATCGGGAAATTGAGCATGCGGTTAAAAATAACAAGCGGCTGGTGCCCATTGTGCGGCGGGATGATTTCAAAACGGAGCAGGTCCATCCCTCTCTCAGGAAGCACAACTGGCTCTTTTTTCAGGAAAACGATGACTTTGATTCAGCATTTCGTTCGCTGTTAGAGGCGATCGCCACGGACTTAGACCACGTTAAACAGCACACCCGCATTTTGGTCAGGGCGATCGAGTGGGAGCATAAAAGCCGGAACTCTGACCTGCTGTTGCGTGGTAGCGAACTGGAATCAGTGATTCAATGGATTACCCAGAGCGCAGAGAAAGAACCGCGATCAACCCAGATTCAACGGGATTACATTAATGCCAGCCGCAAGGCAGAGAGCGATCGCCAGGAAGCCGAAATTCAACGCCAGAAGCAGGAAATCCGGCAGCAGCGGGTGTGGCTGGGAGCCGTTACAGCAGCACTCATTGCGGCCACTGGGTTGGGGCTCCTCGCCTTTATCCAATATCAAACCGCCGAAGCCCGTCGCAAAGAAATTGAACTCAGCCAGATTGATACCCTCAGCACCTCTGCCGAAGCTTTCTTAAGCTCAAATCAGGGGTTGGAAGGTTTGATGCAGGGCCTGCGAGCCGCCCGCAAGCTTCAGCAGATTGAAGGGGTCAGCCGTGAAACCAAATTGCGGGTCATTGCCGCTCTGCAACAGGCACTGAACCAGATGCGGGAACGCAATCGGTTTGAAGGGCATCAAGATCAGGTCTGGCATCTTGCCTTCAGCCCGGATGGGAAAACCATTGCCTCGGCCAGCAGAGACACCACAGTAAAACTGTGGAATCTGGAAGGTAAAGAACTGGCTACCCTTCGAGGTCATACCAAGCCCGTCGATTGGGTGAGCTTTAGCCCTGATAACAAACTGATTGCAACAGGCAGTTTTGATAAAACCATCAAGCTCTGGAGCCAGGAGGGGAAGGAACTCCAAACTCTGAAAGGGCATACGGGTGAAATCTACAGTGTCAATTTCAGCCCGGATGGTCGGCAACTGATTTCTACTGGAGAAGACAGTACCATCCGGATCTGGAACCTGGAGGGCAAAGAACTGAAACGACTGGATGCCACTCACCCCGGAAGTGCCTTAAATGCCAGCTTTAGTCCAGATGGCACCCAGATTGTTTCCTGTGGGGACGACAAAACCATTAAACTGTGGAGCCGTTCGGGTGAACTGCGGGCAACTTTGAGTAGTCATCGCGAATACGTTAAACGAGCCGTGTTTAGCCCCGATGGTAAACTCATCGCTTCAGCAGACGTTGATGGCGTTATCAAACTCTGGAACCTGGATGGCAAGGAACTCCAAACCATTAAAGGGCATGACCGTCCGATTTGGGGATTGGCTTTCAGTCCCGATAGCCAGGAATTGATTTCTGCCAGCAACGACAGAACAGTAAAGCGCTGGAACTTAGAAGGGAAAGAATTGGAAACTCTGGGCACTTTTTTTACGCCTGTGTCAAGTATCAGCCTCAGCCCCGATGGACAGAATATCGCCCTCGGCAGCCGGGATAACACCATCCGGCTTTGGAACCGGGAGCGCCCCGTCCTGAAACACAATGGCATAGTGAGAGATGTGCGCTTCAGCCCGGATCACCAACTTGTTGTCACAGCCAGTTTTGACCAGACGATTAAATTTTGGAGTTTGGAGGGAACCTATCTCCAAACTCTAAGGGGGCATAGTGGCAATATTGAATCAATCAGTTTCAGCCCGGATGGACAAACCCTCTTTTCTGCCAGCCTGGACGGCAAAATTAAACTGTGGAATCGGTTGGGGCAATCGTTGAAGACAGCAGGAGCAAGCAACATTGAGAGCCGATTTATTAGTTTTAGCCCCGATGGACAAATCTTTGCTGTAGGCAGAGAAAATGGCACGGTGCGGGTTTGGAATCTGGATGGAAAGCTGCTTGCCAGCCTTAAAGGGCATCAGGCCAGAGTGCGTCGAATCAGTTTCAGTCCAGATGGGCAGACGATCGCAACCCCCAGCCAGGATAGCACTATCAAGCTATGGAACCGCTCCGGTCAACTTCTGGCTACCTTAAAGGGACATACAGCCGAAGTGCTGGCTGCCAGTTTCAGCCCCGATGGCAAACAGATTGCCTCTGTCAGTGTAGACAAGACGGTAAAGCTGTGGAATCTCAAGGGAGAAGAACTCAAAACATTTCAGGGTCACACCAGTGGGGTGAGCAGCATTACCTTTAGCCCCGATGGCAAAATGATCGCTTCTGGTAGCGGCGATGGCTCTGTGAAGCTCTGGAGTCTGGAAGGCCAGGAAATGGCAACTTTGAAAGGTCATCACAATTCGGTGGTTGGCCTGAGTTTCAGTCCTGATAGCAACATGCTGGCAACTTCTAGTGAAGATGCCACAGCCATTTTATGGAGCCTTGATTTTGATACGGTTTTGACCCATAGTTGCCATTGGTTAAGACATTTCTTGACCCATAACCCTAGCGTGCGTGAAGGCGATCGCCAGCTCTGTAACGGCGTTGAACGAGACTGGATGGCCGAGGGCGAAGAGCTAGCCAGAACAGGGGATATTGACACTGCCACTGCTCGCTTTCAGCAGGCGCTTAAGCAAAATCCAGGTTTGAACTTTGACCCCAAACTCAAAGCCCAGCAGATTGCAGCCACCCTTCCCCTGGAAAGGGGTGAAGAACTGGCAGCAAAGAGCAAACTGAAAGAAGCCACCGCAGAGTTTCGCAGGGCACTAAAGCTTCATCCCAACCTGGGCTTTGACCCGGTAGCGAAGGCAAAACAAAGTGCCGCGATCGCCCTCGTTCAGGAAGCAGAAAGGCTAACGGCCAAACACGAAATTGAACAGGCATTGACGACCTTTACCAGAGCCCAAACCCTGGATCCGCAAGTCAGCATTTCTGCGGACTCCTGGAATAACCTGTGCTGGTTTGGAGCATTGAAAGGCTACACCACAGAAGTTCTCGCTGCCTGCGAAAGAGCCGTTGCATTAGATCCTAAAAATGCCAATAACCGGGACAGTCGCGGGGTAGTCAGAGCCCAACTGGGAGACTTTCAGGGGGCGATCGCCGATTTTCAAGCCTTTATTGACTGGCTGGATGCAACAGAAGAAAATTCTCCCGATTGGGAAAACACCAAAGTAGAGCGCAAACAATGGATTCAAGCCCTGAGAAAAGGCAACAATCCCTTTACGCCAGAACAACTCAAACAAATGTTTTAGCCAGTTGTTTTAGCGATTTTCGCACTTCACCATTCGGGAATGGTTATTGCAATGAACGAAAAGCATTGGGAAACGTAATAATTCAGGCGATGCCAGGCAGTATGAGGCTTTGAACTACAGATAGCAACCCTCAATCTCCAATCCCGTTGTCAAACGTTGCATTCTTAAGCTTTCCTTTACAAAACCATGCTTCAAGGTTTCAATTTATAATCATAGTTTATTGAAGTATACAGAATCTCTAAAGCGATGCTTATTAAATTGCTGATATTATTTTGTGTGAGCTCGTCCTTACGCATAGGGTGAACAAAGCTCAACAGAGTTCACTTCAGGTTTCCTGGAATCCCAGGGTTGAACTTTAGTAGCTTCACCTCCATTGACATAGGGTTATTGTCGAGAATCCAGAATTCTCTTGGAAAGCCATTCGAGGGATTTCTGGCCGATGCGATCGGGAAAATTTTGCCACGTCGTTAACTAGGAAGGGAGATATGTCATACGCTCAGACCAAAACCCAGACTAAAGCCGGGTATCAAGCAGGGGTAAAGGAATATCGGCTGACCTACTATACCCCCGACTACACGCCCAAGGACACCGATATCTTGGCAGCATTCCGTGTTACGCCACAACCCGGTGTTCCTTACGAAGAAGCAGGTGCAGCCGTAGCAGCGGAATCCTCAACGGGGACATGGACAACTGTATGGACCGACCTGTTGACCGACCTGGATCGCTACAAGGGTCGCTGCTACGATATTGAACCTGTTCCTGGTGAAGACAACCAGTTCATTGCCTACATTGCCTATCCACTCGATCTGTTTGAGGAAGGTTCTGTTACCAACATGCTCACCTCCATCGTGGGGAACGTGTTTGGTTTCAAAGCCCTCAAAGCGCTCCGTCTGGAAGATCTGCGCATCCCTGTTGCTTATTTGAAGACCTTCCAGGGGCCTCCCCACGGTATTCAGGTTGAGCGGGACAAACTCAACAAATATGGTCGTCCCCTGCTGGGTTGCACTATTAAACCTAAACTCGGTCTATCGGCAAAGAACTACGGTCGTGCTGTTTACGAATGTCTGCGAGGTGGTCTGGACTTCACCAAAGATGATGAGAACATCAACTCTCAGCCGTTCATGCGCTGGCGCGATCGCTTCCTGTTTGTTGCAGAAGCTATTCACAAAGCCCAGGCTGAAACCGGCGAAATCAAAGGTCACTATCTGAACTGCACCGCTGCCACCTGCGAAGAAATGCTGAAGCGGGCAGAGTTTGCCAAAGAACTCGAAATGCCCATCATCATGCACGACTATTTAACAGCAGGTTTCACCGCCAACACCACACTGGCGAAGTGGTGCCGCGACAATGGTTTGCTGCTTCACATTCACCGTGCAATGCACGCCGTGATTGATCGTCAGAAGATCCACGGCATGCACTTCCGCGTTCTCGCCAAGTGCTTGCGGATGTCTGGAGGAGACCACATCCATACCGGAACTGTCGTCGGTAAATTAGAAGGGGATAAAGACATCACCCTTGGATTTATCGACCTATTGCGTGAAAACTACATCGAGCAAGACCGCTCCCGTGGTATCTACTTCACCCAGGATTGGGCTTCCATGCCTGGTGTGATGGCAGTTGCTTCCGGTGGTATCCACGTCTGGCACATGCCCGCTCTGGTAGAAATCTTCGGTGATGATGCCGTGCTTCAGTTTGGTGGTGGCACCCTGGGTCACCCTTGGGGGAATGCCCCCGGCGCAACTGCTAACCGGGTTGCCCTGGAAGCCTGCGTCCAGGCCCGCAATGAAGGTCGTGACCTGATGCGTGAAGGTGGCGACATCATTCGTGAAGCTGCTCGTTGGAGCCCAGAACTGGCTGCCGCTTGCGAACTGTGGAAGGAAATCAAGTTCGAGTTTGAGGCTGTTGATACCGTTTGATGAGGAGTTGAGAGTCAGGAGTTATGAGTTTTGAGTGAAGTCATTAAACTTAGAACTCATAACTCAAAACTCAAAACTTAAAACTCCATGGATCTGAAGCAAATTGCCAAAGATACAACCAGAACGCTGATCAGTTACATGACCTATCAGGCGTTAAGGGTTGTGCTGGCTCAGTTAGATGAAACTGAACCGAAGCGAGCTTACTGGTTGCGCCAGTTCTCCTACCGGGTCAGTATTCAGGATGGGGAAGCCTTTTTGAAAGCTCTGTTTCAAGAAGAACAGCGGCTGGCTTTTCGCCTTCTAACTGTACGAGAGCATATTGCAGAGGAAATTGCCGATTATCTTCCCGAAATGCTGCGGACAGGTATTCAACAAGCGAATCTGCAACAACGCACCCAGCAACTGGAACGCATGACGCAAATTGATCCAACATCAGTTGGCAAACATCCCGAACAAGAATCTAGTTCTGAAGAGTAATCCTTGGTTGTCAGTCACTGGTCATTAATCATTAGTTGTCAGGTAAACAAATGATGCATGACCAGCGCCAACAACTATCCCCAGCAGTCCCTATTCATTTGAGGAACCTATGAAGACATTACCCAAAGAGCGTCGTTACGAGACCTTCTCCTATCTGCCACCCCTGAGTGATGCCCAAATCGCTCGACAAATCCAGTACACCATTGACCAGGGCTATATTCCTTGCATAGAATTTAACGAAGACTCTGCGGCAGAAACCCACTACTGGACGATGTGGAAACTGCCTTTGTTCAATTGCTCCAGCCCTCAAGAGGTGCTGAGCGAAGTACAACAGTGTCGCCAGGAATATGGGCACTGCTACATCCGCGTTGTTGCTTTTGACAACATCAAGCAGTGCCAGGTGATGAGCTTCATCGTTCACAAGCCCAACCAGGGTGGCAGCACCTTCCGCTACTAGTGTTGCAAACACTAAATTTTGCAACATGGGGTTTGGGGGCGAAGCCCCCAAGCAGGGGTAAAACCCCTGAACCCCCAACAAAACTTTTGTTTTGCTGTACTAGTGATCTGTCAAATTAAATTTGATAGGTAAGGGAATTTTGAGGGGTCAAGGATCCCTCAAAATTCTCTCGGCGGAATACCAGTAGACCCCAAAATGAATAGCACTGAAGTAAGCAATAGATCAGTGGCTGAAACCCCTGATGAAATCTCATGCCTTGTTATGCCAATTTTGACCTTGTGTCAGTTGCATTCATCGGTAGACCTAACAAGGTAATGATGAGTGACGCTAGCCACCATCATTAACAACTCAAAAATCATTATGATTTGGGCACTACGCAATATGTTAGTTTTCGGGGGCAAATCATTTTTCTTAGGTGGGATAGGGATAATGTTTGTTATACTGCTGGGTTGTCGGTAGGGCGCAGTCGCAAGGTTATCAGTTGGGCGATACAAGACTTAATCTAAAATCAGCTTGACCTTGTACCTTGGTATAAGGTTTATTCTTGGAGCATCCAGGTAACTGCATCGGTGGAGGATTTAGGATGCTGCAAGTTGGCGAAGTCTCTCACAAGCTGGGACTCAATCCGCAAACTCTATATTTCTATGAGCGCATTGGATTAATTCCAAAGCCCAAGAGAACTGAATCAGGCTACCGCTTGTACGAGGAGACAGACATAGAGCAGCTAGCCTTTATTACTCGTGCTAAAGTATTAGGTTTGACCCTTGATGAGATCAAAGAGGTCTTAAGTAAGTTGCCATAGAAACTTATAAAATAGTGAGAACTTCATCCCTTCTTACCATTCCAGATGCCTGCTCCCTTG
>JAIMBL010000119.1 GCA_023511615.1 Leptolyngbyaceae cyanobacterium HOT.MB2.61 | reverse complement strand
GACGATCTCATCACTGACCGGATGGAATTACATTTTGGATGCGCTATCTGTAGCAGGTATTTCTTGAATTGGTATTAACAGTTTTGCAGGATCGGCAGGTGTCGGTCCAGCGGTCAAAACGGAGAGGGGAAGATCCCGATAGCGGCAGGTAATTTGAATCTCCTTTTTATCCGTAATGGAATTTCCCTGGGCCAGCAGGGTGGAAAGTCCTTTTTCATTGGGTAACCCCAATTGCTTGTGCAAACTGGGACGGCGCAAGTCCGCATCAATTAACAGGACCCGTTTGTGCAGGCGGGCGGCACTGATCGCCAGACCTAACGCCAGAGTGGATTTACCCTCCCCGGCGAGGGATGAGGTAATCACCAGCGATCGCAACCCATCTGCGGTCGGCATCAGTTGAATATTCTTATAAATCAGGTCAACCGATTCTCGAAATGGCTGCCAGTAAATCATCTGCATCATAGAAGGAGACCGCAAATCCCCATTCCCCAGATTCAGTTTAGGCAGAGAGGAAGCTGTGCTGGGTAGTTTCGGAATCATGCCCAGCAGGGGAAAGTTTGTCTGTTTTTTCAAATCGTCAGGGTCATGGACTGAGTCATCCATCCCTTCCCGAACAAAGGCAGCCACACTGCCCAGCATGAGCCCGGCGATCGCCCCCAGCATTAAATTGCGGGGAAGACTGGGACCCATCTGCACGCCCAGCTTCGGTTCCTCAACTACCTGCCAGTCAAATTCACCTCTGGCAATTTCCAGCGCAATTTCCTGTTTGGCCTTCAACAATTGCTGCAGGGTTTCTCGCCGCAATTGAACCTGGGGCTGCAGGCGATTGTACTCTGCCAGCAAACCAGGAAATCGCCGCAGTTCCGCCTTCATCGATTGTTCAGCATCGGCAAGGCTCTGGGAGCGGGCATTAAGGGAAACTAGATTCACCTGCGCTTCCACCATCTCATTAATCAGTTTGATGTCGGTTTCACCCAGTTGTCCCTGGGTCAACAACGAACTGGCTCCGGCCAAAGACTGCCCCGAAAACCCATCACCCAAAATTCGCCCCACCTCTTCCGACAGCAGGGATAACTGTCGTTGCCGTTGATCAACCACCTGTTGCACAAAGGGAGACTTATCTTTGAAGCGAACTCGCTGCTGCACTAGAGACAGTTCCGTTTTCTGAATTTCGTTCAACAGAGATTGAAAACGAGCAGACTGACTGAGGCGTGCAGCAACCAGAGCTTGGTGGGGAGACTGATTGACCCGCTGTCGCAGTTCCATAAATCGTGCCTGAGCCTGTTGCATCTCAGCTCGATTGAGTTGTTGTTCTCGCTGTACACTGGTCAAAGAATCAACGATCGCTCTGGACTGCACCTCTGGATCAACCACATTCTGGCTTCTACGAAACCTCTCCAACGCTTTTTCTGCCTCTTCTACCTGATTTTCAACGACGGGTAACTGTTCATTCACAAAAGAAAGTCCACGGGTTAACCGCTGTTTCTGCTGCTCCCGGTTGTAGTCCTGGTAAACCTTCTGAATGGCCTGCAAAACCTCCTGCGCCTTAACCGGATCATCAGTGGTGTAAACAGCCTGGAAAATTTTGGTTTTAACCTTATCCTCTTCTAACTGAAGCAGAACTAATGACCTCTGGATCTCTTCAGTCGTCAGATGGGGATAGTCCTTCTTGAGTAAGGCGACCGCTCTCTGAAGTAATTGAGAACTCCGCATTTGAGCCAGTTGGGTGGAATTATCAATTTCCACATTCGAATCCGCAAACTGGTTCTCCGCATTCGAATCTTTCTTACCCTGGTAATTAGGCTCGACCAGAAGCTGCATTGAGCTTTGATAAATGGGCTTTTTCGAGAATGTCCAGAATGCAGATGCAGACAAAACAGCAAAGAATACGGCCAGCAAAACAAAGCGTCGTCGCCAGAGAACAGCAGCCAGTTGTCCATAACCCGGATCTGATTCCACAGCTCCGCTGTAATTGTCTACAGTCACAATGTCACTCCTCGTTCTCGAAAACCGAAGGGATTAATTAACGGTTACAAAAGACCCATCAGCCATAAACCTCCCAAAGACCTGGTCAACTTTTCTAAAAAAAGCTTCTTCAGAAAAGTGTCTGAGTGCGTGTTCGCGAATCTTGCGGTGGTTCCAGCTAATCTTGTTTGCCTTCAACAAAGCCGCTTGCAGTGATTCAGGCGTTTGGCGATTAAATAAAATCCCGGTTTCTTCAGCAATCTGAGTATCCAGTACCCCACCCGCACCATAGGCAATTACAGGTGTGCCGCTGGCATTCGCTTCGACGGGCACCAGGCCATAGTCTTCTAGAGCCGCTACAACAACCGCCCGGGTCCTCGACATAAGCTGAGTCCGCTCTTCGTCGCTGACGTGTCCCAGGAACTGAATGTTCCTCATCGCTTGCGATTCTAAACGCTGGCGTTCTGGATCATCTCCCATAATCAGGAGGGGCAGCCCGAGCCAGTTAAAGGCCTCAATCACGATGTCAATTCGTTTGTAACTAATTAATCGGGTCGATACCAGATAGTAGTCCTCTTTCTGTTCTGAGAACACAAATTGATTGCTATCAATCGGGTAGTTGATGACAACCACGGGTTTTTTGTAAGTCTTCTGGATGCGGTGGGCCACCACACTGGAATTGGCAATGTAAAGATCGGGTTCCTGAGAATATTTCAGGTCCATCTGTCGCATCCACTGAAAGACTTGATTGAGCAGCGGGTAGAATTTGCGGTAGGTGCTGAATTCCCGCAGATAGGTTTGAGTATCCCAGAGAAAGCGGGTGATATTGTGACAGAAGCAAATGTGGTGGGCATCGGCTCGCTTACGGACCGCTTGAGCAAAACTGCTACTGCTGCTGATGATTAAATCGTAATCTTGCAGGTCAAGGGTACGAAACACTGGAAAATAAAGAGGGGCCAGCAACCTGAAGTGTTTTGTTGCTCCAGGGATGGTTTGCAGAACCGACGTTTGAACCAGGCGATCGCCCAGATCAATGGTGTGTTCCGCATCGTACAAAGAGGTAAAAATATCTGCCTCTGGATAACGCCTGCACAGCAGTTCAAATACTCGCTCTGCTCCACCACGCGGGGTCAAATAATCATGAACTAGTGCAATTCTCATGGTTAGAAAAGTTGGAAAACACTCGCTTCAATCGAAAATGCATACTCGCGAAAATACATACTCGACTGTTAGCCTTCATTCGAATGCTCAAATACCAAAGCCACCTAAAGCACAGGGAAAACCACGCCTTACTTCACGGCTAGGCGGCTCTCCTGGGAATTTGGTGATAAGCGACGCTTATTACCAGAACAAAATCAATATTCCAGGAAGTTTGTTTTAGATGAAAGAGTAGCTTGCGTTACTTTTTACCGACGAGCTGGTCAAATCGGACAGACAAATTCTAATTGGCAAACAACCAGCAAAGTGGGAAAGTTTAGAATTAACTCATCTCCAACTTGAGCCAACCTGACGAGATAATGACGAGATAATAATAAGCGGCACCAGCCACTATCATTAACAACCCAAATCACTACAATTCGAGAACTAACCCAATTTCATGCTTTTCAGCATACACGTATGTGTTGGAAACGAAGCAGGTTTCATACGGTAGAACACCTCTCTTGGTCGGGAACTCTAAAACGCAATCTCAGCAGGGAATTACTTGAACTCAATCACTCGTGAAGCGTTGAATGAGACACTAATTTCGATTAGATTCAAATAACTTAACGGAGGTTAATAAATTTGTCAAGCCCGAACATCTTTCGTAAGAAAGAGATAATTGATTCCACCTAATCATCTTGAAAGTGAACATTTAATTTCAAATTTAAGTGGACATGGAAAGTTTTCAACCTGTACGAAATAAGAACTTTCCGTATAAACGATAAAAGCAGAAGTTTAGTTGAAAACTACGATCAGGTATCGCTGGATACTTTAAGTGTCCAATTTCTAATTGCCCAATTAAGAATATCGAATTAACCAGAGTTTGACGCAAATGCTCAAGGTAAGCTGAATTGAGTAGATCGTCCATAGACCGTTTAGTTTAATATTCAAGTGGAGTAATCTCCGTAGTTATTGAGGAAGATGTTAAAAATCCCTCAGCAAATTCTTTGTTAATATCAATCCAATCATTGAATATCTGGTAAAAACTTTAACCATGGCTTTTACTGAGCATTTTTGATCGTCTGTACAAACAGTCAGATTCTCCCGGCTTGCCGGTGAAAGAGTAGCGAAAGCGACTCTTTCATCTCAAACAAAATCTCTGAAATATTGCCTGAAATATTGATTTTCTGCTGGTGATAAGCAAGACTTATCACCAAACTCTCAGGAGAACCAGCAGCTAATTGACGAAATGTATAGAGTGCTGCAATTTTACGTTTGATCTCTATCTAAAGAGGTATTTAGTACAAGTCCATTTTCCGCTACCCTGCCGGGGGGCAATTGGGCGCTTTAGAGAATATAGCGATCCGATTTGGATTGTGAAAGAACTTCTCCGCCCGGGAAAGGCTTTTTATCCAATCCACCCATCTACAATTTAAGAGTTTGTGATCATGCCATGCCTTCAATCAAGCTTCCAGTCATTTCAAACCTTCCATCAATGACAACCTGGCTGATGCTGAAAGGCTTGCTGGGATTTGTTCCCCCAGTTCTGGCCAGCGTGCCAGGTCAAACCATGCCATCTCCGTAGAATTCAACTCCTGCGGAGACAGAGGATGGTTATCTATTGGGACCGGGTGATCGTGTGAAAATTGATTTTTTTAGCGTGCCTGAGTACACAGGTGAATACCAGGTTTTGCCCAATGGTACCGTTGATTTGCCCCAAATTGGTGCAGTCGCTGTGCAGGGCAAAACATTGAAACAGGCTTCTGAGGCAATTGCCTCCCAATATTAGGATTATCTGACTCGCCCCATCATTACCATTAGTTTAATTGCAGCCCGACCGATTACGATCGCGATCGCAGGCGAAGTCAACCGCCCCGGTTCCTATACTGTTCCAGCAGCGGCAACGGGTGATAATACCAATGTCCCAATTGTGACTCGTTTGATCAAACTGGCAGGAGGCACAACTCAAGCTGCCGATATTCGACAAGTGGAAATTCGCCGTCAACGATCCATTAATTCAGGTGGCAACGAAGTCATCAAAGTTGATCTGGTTCAACTGGTTCAGTCAGGCGACATTCAACAAGATCTGCGATTACGCGATGGTGATAGTATCTTTATTCCATCCACTACCAGCGCCAATTTAGATGAAGCGCGCCAGTTAGCCTCTACGAATTTTGCTGCTGTTACAAACCGTCCCTTACGGATTGCTGTTGTGGGTGAAGTGAACCGTCCCGGTCCCTACACACTTACTGAGAAACCAGAGGCACCCGTTGACGGAACTGGTAGCGCACCCAATGTTCAAGTTCCTACTGTAACGCAGGCAATTCAAACCGCAGGCGGCATTACTCAATCGGCTGACATTCGCAACATTCAGGTGCGGCGAATGACCAAAACAGGTCCGGAGCAAACCATCAAGATTGACTTCTGGCGACTGCTTCAGTCTGGTGATTTGCGCCAGGATTTGCCGCTTCAAGATGGGGATACGATTGTAATCCCAACCGCTACTGCATTAAGCCCCAGCGAAGCGACGAAACTTGCTTCAGCCAGTTTTGCCCCTGGCAAAATTACCGTGAATGTGGTCGGTGAAGTGGTGAAGCCAGGACCGGTTGAAGTTCCACCAAATACACCACTCAGTCAGGCACTGTTAGCTGCTGGTGGATTTAATGCTCGTGCCAGAAAGCAGTCTGTCACATTTATTCGTCTCAACCCAAATGGAACGGTATCTCAACGGGCGATCGCCATTGACTTCTCCAAAGGCATCAACGACGAAACCAATCCAGCACTGCGCAACAACGACACGATTATTGTTGGCAAATCGACCATCGCAGGAATTACAGATACCCTTGGTAGCTTTCTTTCTCCGGTTACAGGAGTATTAGGCTTGATCAGACTGTTGAGCTTTTAGGTTTAAGGAGCAGAGGAGTGGATGGATTAGATGAGTGATGGAGTGATGAAGTAATACCAATTCTTCAAAGCAAGGCTATAGATGAAGAGGCTGGAACCCTCTCAGGGTTTAGTGTTTGTCAATCCAAAATCGCAACTCCAAAATCGAGAATTGGTATAACAAGGAGATGAAGGGTGGATGAGTTTTAAGTTTTCACCTCATCCCTCACCCCTCACCCCTCATTTAACTAATAACTAACAAACAACCACTAACAACTGACCTTCCCTCCTCCCCTCTCCCTCCCTTTTGATGGCTAAAGCGATTCTGAAGCGATGAACCAACCTTTGATGGGGTTGTCATAATGGAGGTAAAAGAAAAGTTGTCAGGAGTACCATTATGCATCGAGCATTTGTAATCGCTGGTACCGTTGCATTCCTGAGTAGTCTGCCTGCTGCTGGTTTTGCTCAATCAACTCCGATTGGTTCATCTGCGGATCTAAAAGGGCTGCAAGAACGGTCGATTCAAACTTTTGAATCCAACGTTGCTCCTGAGTCACCAACTGGAGTGGTTAGTGGTTCTCCGAGGATTAATGAAAACCGACTACAGATTGATCGGAATGTAGAGATACTGATTAGACCGGAGAGAAGTAATCCGCCATCAGGCGTTTATCCAGTTGACGATACCTCCAGTGGAAATCAGGTACAGGTTCTCTATCAATTAGAATAGCTACAGCAAGTCTCATAGAATAGCTGCAGCAAGTCTCAGCGTTAGGCAGAACTCCAGGTCAGCCTCCCGTGACCTGCATCTAAACCACAGTAGAAAAATTCCCTCTTCAGCACCGGCAGGTTCCAAACCTGCCCAAGCCCCGCTCCCATTCCCTATTTTCTAACTAGCGATAAGGAACTATATGCAGCACAGCGAACGAAGACGGGCTATCGGCTGTTGGCTGTTACCGGCATTTCAAGTCAGCACCCCCCACCATAGACCCAATTTGAACTTTATTGAACTTCTGTTTGTGATAAAGTGACAATAGCAACTAAAAATCAGCTTCACTTTGGAGTTTAAAGCATAGAATTAAACAAGTACTTTTCATCTCTAAGTGAACTCCGATGGCAGCAACAATGCGCAAACGCCCTAAATCAACTCTCGTGAAGCAAGAAACGGTTGGTCATGCGATCGCCTTCCTACAAGAATTACCCGAAAAAACCAAAGAAGACCTATCCTTGCGAGAAGCTGTTGAGCAGATGCGGGAACCCATCAGAGCCGCCCTTGCGAAAGGTTACAGCTATGATGATGTTGCCAAGATGCTCTCCGATAAGGGCATTAAAATTAGTGCTCTAACACTGAAAAACTATGCCCCTTCTGGTCGACGGCAGGCAAGCAAAACTACAACTCGACGTCCCCGGCGATCAACTAAATCCGCTGCAGACCAATCTTCACCCTCCAACAATGCAAAAGGTGAAGACGATTCTGAAGCGAAAGCCTCTGCGATCTCCACTCCTAAACTGACAGAAACCGCTACTAACGGAGCAGAGCCTGCTCCAACCAAACCGAGACGTGGAAGAAGAAAGTCGGTTGCAGCCGACGCTCAGTCTGAAAGCACAACTCGTGCAAAATCAACCCGTACTCGCAAACCACCATCCGAGAAGCCTCCTGCGGCTTCTGCAACAACAAGAAGGCGGAGACGGTCGAAATCTGAATAAGCAGAACAGCTAACACACACGATGTGATGGGGGAAAGAGGCGCCTTGGTGTCAACGTTGAATGCCCAAACCTGCCTCTTGTTCCAGGAAAGCTGTGGCGGCATCCCCCGTTAAAGGTCTTGAAAATAGATACCCCTGAGCAAGGTCGCACTTCAGCAACTTGAGCTGAGACATTTGTCGTTTCGTTTCAATGCCTTCAGCCACGACATCAATCCCTAAATTCCACGCCAAAGAAATGACCGTGCGGATAATTTCGACCTTCTCCAGGTCGGTGTCGGCTTTGTGTACAAACGAGGGATCGATCTTCAGCGTATCAATTGGAAACAGGTGAAGATGGCTTAAGGAAGAGTATCCTGTCCCAAAGTCATCCATCACTAATTGCACACCGAGTGTCTTGATCTCCTTCATTAGATTGGTTGCCAGAACCGTGTCCTCCATAATGGCGCTTTCCGTGATTTCCAGCTTCAAACAACGGGGCTCCAGTCCGGTTTCCTGCAAAATTTTCTCAATTTGCTGAATAAGATCGGGCTGGGAAAATTGCTTCCGGGAAATGTTAACACTAATTGTTAACGGTGGATTGAAGGGATATTGCTGTTGCCACTGCTTCATTTGTTTGCAGGACTCATGCAGCACCCAGTGACCAATTGGCAAGATCAACCCCGTTTCTTCGGCAACCGGAATGAATTCAGCTGGAGAAACGAGTCCCCGTTCAGGGTGTTGCCAGCGAACTAGAGCTTCAAATCCAGTAATTTTGCCTTTCCGTAGCTCAAAAACAGGTTGATAGTGCACCAGAAATTCCTGTTGTTCAATCGCTTTTCGCAGGCTGGTTTCTAATTGCAAGAGCGACACGGCATGGTCATGCATTTCTTGAGTAAATACCTCATAACGCCCTCTACCCAGAGCCTTAGCCCGATACATGGCCGTATCTGCATCCCGAATCACATCTTCTGGTTTTTCATAATTTGTGGTACTTAGAATAATGCCCATGCTGGCATTTGCAAAAATTTCTTGCCCATTTAAGGTAAGTGGCGTTTTTAAGACCTGCTGCATTCGTTCAACTACTTTGATGGCTTCTGTGCTGTCTTGGACATATTCCAGCAAAATGGCAAACTCATCCCCTCCCAGACGGGCACAGGTGTCACTGGAACGAAGACATCCTTTAATACGATGGGCGATCGTAATCAATAGTTGATCTCCAGCAACATGTCCCAGGCTGTCGTTAATCACCTTAAACCGATCCAGATCCAGAAAAACAACTGCGAACCGATAGGTTTCGTGCCGTTTTGAGAGGGCGATCGCATGCTGCAACCGTTCCATAAACAGGGTGCGGTTTGCCAGTCCCGTTAATCCATCGTGTAGAGCATTGTAGAGTAGTTGCTCTTCGCCAATTTTGCGGGCTGTAATGTCCGTTTGTGAACCTACTAAACGGTAAGCTTCTCCTGAAACATCTCGAATTGCCAACCCCCGGCTTAGCATCCAGCGGTAGGTGCCATCCTTATGTAACAGGCGGTACTGGCTTTCAAAACAGGCGGTCAACTCCTCACAGTGGCGTTTCACCTCCTGCTTAAACAGGTCACGGTCCTCCGGATGCAGCCGATAGAGCCAATCCTCTACCCGGTTGCCAATCTCGCCTTCGTCGCAGCCGAGCATCGCTTTCCATCGGGCAGAGAAATAGACTTCGTTGGTTTTCAGGTTCCAGTCCCAAACGCCATCATTGGCAGCATTAGCAATGACGGCATAGCGCTCTTCACTCTGGCGCAGAACCGCTTCCACACGGCTCAGTCTGAGAACTTCGGCTTCTAATTCCCGTTGGGTTTGCCTGGCGGCCTCTGCCTGCTGCTGCTGAAGCGATACTGCAACCAGGTTGGCAACGGCCTGAACAAATAAAATCTCCTCCCCCGTAAAGCGACGCTGGGTTCTGGAGCAGACGTTGAAAATCCCAAACGGTTTGGCTCCATTGGGGATCAATACGCTAAGGCTGCTGACAAAGCCGCGATCGCGAAGCCTGGAAGCAGGTGTGAAGCAAGTCTCCTGCTCCAGGTTTTCAATTATCACTGGCTCCAGGGTTTTAAGGAGATACTCCACCTGCGATTCAGATTCAACCCCGATCTGATCTCCCCCCCTGATTGCCCATCCGGTTCTCTCCCCTGGTTCTGATACTGCATTGTCTGGGACTGTCTCCAGAATTTCTACGGAATCTATTTTCAAAGTCTCAGTAATACCCGTGACGACAGTATTCAGGAAGGAAGAGGGATTTGCTTCAACGAAAGCCTGCTGCCCCAGTTCGGCAATAGTCTTTGCAAATCGATTACAGTGTTGTGGAAGTGAAACCATTGGAAAACATGTGAATTTTCGTTGGGGGTTATTTTTTAGAGTGCCCAACGAAAAGAGGATTAGCAACAATTCCATCCAATCTCGCCACAAGCGACGTATCATCCAACACTATCGTTAGAATTGTCGTGGGCCACTTAAGTTTCATCTACCAGAATATTAATCAGAGGTTTACAGCGTTATTGTATGAGTCTGGAATGGGCAACCGAGCATGAATCCCCTGTTTGAAGAGGACAATTCAACCCGCATCGTCGGTAAACGGTACAAACTCGTTAACCAGCTAGGGGTTGGTGGGTTTGGTCAATCCTTTCTGGCACAGGATCTGCACCTGCCAGGATGCCCCCGCTGTGTGGTCAAGCGATTGCTGGCTAAAACCCACGACCCCAAGCATTTGAAAACGGCAAGACGGCTATTTGACACAGAAGCCAGGGTTCTTTACCAGTTGGGAAAACATGACCAGATTCCAACGCTGTACGCCCACTTTGAGGAGAATCAGGAATTTTATCTTGTTCAGGAGTTTATTGAGGGAGAGCCACTTACCTGGCAGATTGTGAAGGGTAAACCGTGGCCAGAGGAGCGTGTCATCGCTTTGATTTATGACATTTTGGAGATTATGGCGTTTGTCCATCAACAAAATGTGATTCATCGTGACATTAAGCCTGCTAATCTCATTCGTCGTCAGAAAGATAATAAGCTGGTGCTAATTGACTTTGGGGCGGTGAAGCAAGTGAGTTTGCAAATGGCTGATCCTGACTCTGAAATTGCCGATTCGACGATCGCTGTGGGTACCCACGGTTATATCTCAAATGAACAATTGGCAGGTAAGCCTCGTTTTTGTAGCGATGTCTATGCCATTGGTATGGTGGGAATTCAGGCATTGACGGGGGTGTTGCCCAAACAATTAGATGAAGATGCGGCGACTGGCGAACTGGACTGGCGGGTGCATGCCCCCAATGTCAGTCCTGAATTTGCCGAAGTGCTTGACCACATGGTCTATTATGATTTCCGCGATCGCTTCCCAACCGCAGTCGAAGCTCTAGAAGCAGTGCAAAAGCTGCCACCTCAATTGCTTGAGTTAGTGGAGGCATCCAAGGCGGTTAATACCGATTCGGCTGAACAGGCAAAATCAATGGTGCTGGAAACGGACTCGACCCAGAGGGAAACAGGCACCACCAACCTGACAGGTAACCTGGTGCCCACCTATCCGCAGGCAGAAACGCTGATGTATGGCGAAGAAAGCCCCTCTGCCAATGCCCCGGCTCAGAAGCGGAGTACGCAGAAATCAGGCTGGTCAACGCTTAAGGATCAGGGCTCTAAATGGCTGAAAAAGCCTCCTGTGCGGTGGGCTGTCCTGGCAAGTGGTGTGGCGATCGCGGGAGTTGCGGTGCTAACGATTAAACCCAGTCCATTACAAAATTCAGTGCAAAGGCCCTCTGAAACACCCACACCCTCCTCTCGTTCATCCCTCAAAAACTCAGTGATACCCAGCCCTTCAACTTCTCCATCCGCTCCCCCTCTCTCTCCTGAACAGAAGGCCGCCACGTTGCTGAAGGATGCTAATCGGTTGCGGAAACAAAAGCAATATCAGCAGGCATTGAACCATTACAAACGGGTGATTCAACTACAACCCAATAATGCCCAGGCCTACTGGGGACAATGTGAAAGCCTGAACGGGTTGAAACGACCGGGTGCGGCGATTGTAGCCTGCAATGATGCCCTCGACCTGAATCCTGATTATGCAGAGGCGCTGTGGAGCAAGGGAAAAGCCCTTCGGCAACAGGAGCAAACGCTGGAGGCTCTACGATTGTTTGAGGAGGCGACAGTTCTGAAGCCTGATTTTACTGATGCCTGGTTGGCTCTGGGCAGTGTTCTTCAGGAAGTAGGGCGATCAGTAGAAGCAATTGATGCACTGGATCAGGCGATCGCCCTTAACCGCAACTCTGCTGAAGCCTGGAGTATCCGGGGGGCAGCCCTATGGAACCTGGGACGGTTTGACCAGGCAATTGCCTCTTTAGATAAGGCTCTACAAATTCAGCCCAATGCCACGAATACCCGTGCTTTGCGACAACAGGCAAGGGAAGAGTTGGGATATTGATGAAAACATTTTGGATTTTAGATTTTGGATTGGGAAATTGTTGCAATCGCTGGTTGCGTCAATCGAGCTGCTAAATTCGCAATTTATAGCCGTATTCACTTAGCTTAGGATGGGGTACAGAGGTTCCACCCCTACATCCCGTCCCTTACCAGGGACAGGTGCGATCGCCTACCACGGTAGTTGACTGCCATCCCAGGAGAAAAACTGCCCGCTATCCTCTGGCCGCAGATTTTCAATCACCTTTAATAGCTGGGTCACGGTTCGTTCCACTGAAAATAGCTTTTCTGGAGGAACATTTCGCTGAAACGGCTTTGATAGACGAGTGTCAGTCGTGCCGGGATGAAGCATTACCACGGTAGTTTTGGGACTTTTGCGACTGTACTCAATCGCCACTGTGCGCATGAGCATATTAAGCGCTGCTTTTGAGGCACGATAACCGTACCAGCCGCCTGAGTGGTTATCGCCAATGCTGCCCACTTTTGCAGAAATACTGGCCAATACGCTGTGATCGCCATGTTTGAGCAGTGGCAGAATGTGTTTCGCCAACAGCACCGCCCCAATGCTGTTGACCTGGAAATAGCGCAACAGGTGATCGGCTTGAAGCTGCTGCAAGCTTTTCTCTGGTTGAATCTCGCCCTCGTGGAGAAAGCCAACGCAATACACTACCAGGTGCAATCGCCCAATCTGGGCTTGAAGTTGAGCTATCCCTTGAGCAATTTGCGCCTCATCCGTGACATCCATAGGAATCAAACCAAGTCGGTCTGGATGTTGAGCCACCAATGCTTCCAGATTGGCAGAGGGGGTTCGGTAGGTGGCATAGATGCGGCCAATGGGTGGCCAATCCGCTAGCAGGCGATCGCCCATCAGCAGATGTTGAACAAATCCCAACCCAATTCCCTGCCCTCCGCCGACAATTAGCACGTTAATCGGGTCAGTTCCTCCAAACACTGTCATGGGAAGCCAATTCTAATTAAGATTTATTTGCAAATCTTAATCAAATTCGTTAGATTTTTTAATAGGAACTTTTGAAATCACTCCTATTCAGGCCAAAACAATGACTGCTACTACTTTTTTGACGGCTCTTTTTAAGCCCAATCTCAATCCCAATTTCTGGTCCCAAACGACCTGGGCAATTTTGCGGGCGGTTGTGGGTATCATGATGATCCACAACGGGTTAGATAAGTTAGGCAACATTGAAAGTTTTTCGCAGGCCTACGTTGAGGTCATCGGACTACCCTTTCCGCTCTTTTTCAGCTATGTGGCGGCACTAACTGAAACAATAGGTGCACCACTGGTGGCAATCGGACTTTTGACTCGTCCAGCGGCTCTGGGTCTGTTGGGAACCATGCTTGTTGCAATGTACCATCACATTCTGGTTTCGGGCCTAAACCTGCCCTATCTGGAATTGTCTGCCATTTACGCAGCTTGCTTTCTTCTCTTTACTATCAATGGTGCTGGGGTATTCTCTACCGATGCCCTGATTGCTAACTGGCTGGATGCCAGTGCCCTATCCACGCAGGCAAAACGTCTGATGCGTTTAGAGCAGGCTTTCCAGGCTGCCAGTGCAGAGAAGGATTGGTATTCAGAAGCAGGTAGGCGTAATTAAACGACCTACCTCTATAGTCCCCCTGGTAAGGGGGACGGCGACAGCCGTGGGGTTTATCAGTCTAAGTTCAATTTAATTTGACCCATCTGACTTGAAAATAAACCCCTCGCTTCCCCTGACTCCCTTATTTTTATAGCTGTCCCCAGGTTCTTAGGACATTGGGTTTGAGGGGGTGTGGGAGCTTTGCCCCCCACGCAGGGGTTACACCCCTGCACCCCCTCCTACAGGGGTTTTCAGTTGAATTAGCCACATTCTTTAAGGCCAGGGTTAGGGGCTAGGGACTCAAGAGTGGCTTATGCATTTGAAACTAGCTGTAAGTCTGGTGACTATAGCTGAATGGCACTGAAATAAGCTCAGAACTAAAGTTCTGGCTCAGAGCTAAAGTCGGTTGAAACTGACTGAAACGCAGATTTGTTAGGGTCTGAACCTGTTTTAACAGGTTTCCGCTTTGAGCCTGAGATTTACTCAAGGCTCTTGAGTCAGTGACATTCGACTATAGTTTTACTGGTGACGCTGTACGCCGTTCATAATGGCTACCGAGTGGATATGCACCGCAGGCTTCAGGAAGAAGGGGAAGCAGTTCCACCATATGGCCTGGGTTGAACCAGGAGTTGTTTTGCGATCGCCTCGTACAGACGCTCTGCCAGTACTGTATTCCCCTCATCGGTGAGGTGAACCGCATCCTGAAACGCCTCACCTGCAAAGCCAGAGTAGGCATCATTCAGATTGAGCGTCACCACCCCTTTGGGAAACTCCTTCTTCACCCGCTCAATCGATTCCTGAAGCCTGCTATAGCCCATTTTCACCTGCTGCGGATAGGTTGACCCCAATTGACTCAAAATCTCCTTTTCTTTTGGAGACAGGTTTTTGGGATTTCGGCTTGTAATTTCGGGCTGCAATGCCAGAATCAGCGGAATCTTTGCTGAAGTGGTTAATCGAGCAATCTGTTGCAGATTGTTGTAATAGCGAGTTGCGCGGCGGTCTAACTCCTGGCGGTCAGTGGTCAGGTTTTTGGCCAGCGTATTTTGATCATCCACCGGTGGAATGTATTGCTGGAGAACATTGTGGGGACGTAGCCCCCAATATTGAAATCCTCGTACCAGATAGGACTGGTAAACCCAGCCCTTTAAGGATTGGTTGAAATTGGCAAAAAAGTGTCTGGAAGCATGGGTGAGTAAAGTATCGGCACCGGGAATATCAGCCCCTTCCTGGGTACTGGGCACCAGCAAATCACCGTAGCCATTCACTAACACAATAAAATCTGGCTTATAGGCCATCACTTGCAGGGATAGTTGAGCCAATTCGTTGCTGGAAATAAAACCAGGAACGGCGGCGTTAACCACACGGTAGCGGCTTTCCCGGATGCGCGGCGGCAGTGCCATGGCTCTGGCCAATTCATCGGCATAGTAGGGCAGGATATTGGGGCGAAACTTTTTAGGATTGCTTTTCTGTGTGGCAACCTGCTGATTGAGGAGGGTTTCCAGCTTATTAGCAAAGGTTGTCTGGTTGCTGGAACTCATCTGCCCAAAAGCAGCGGAGCCTCCCAGAACAAAAATCCGCACTTCATCGCTGGCTTTTTCGGGGGCGATCGCCTGCTCTGCCCGGAACCCCTGCTCATTAATCTTCCAAAAATTGCTCTGCTGATTGCTAACCAATCGATAGCCCATCAGGGGACTGTGTTTCACCGCTAACCGTCCCTGAGCAGGAAGCCCATCATAGGGTTCGCCGGAGGAATTAAGAAATTTCAGCCGATAACCCGTAATTAGGAGAGGCTCTCCCTGGTAGGCCTCTAGCTCCGTCACTTTGCCGGTGAACCCCGTCACCAGTCGCATCAGTAGCTCTAAAACAATAAGCGTCAAAGGAATGCTGATCAGAGCGACCCAAAGCCAGGGGAAAGGGCGTTTCTTACGCCTGTTGAGTCCATAGCTGGAGCGATACGGTCTGCGGCTAGATTTCAACATCAGGGATTCCTCAAACGTGTGACTCAATACTTTCAGTGCTTCATCAAAACTCTTCTCAAAGGAAAAATTTCTTCGGGGTCAATTTAACTCTCATTTAGGGAATAGTGTTCCGTCAGGAAAATTTTGATGGGTAAAAACCCTCAAAATTTAACTCAAA
>JAIMBL010000118.1 GCA_023511615.1 Leptolyngbyaceae cyanobacterium HOT.MB2.61 | reverse complement strand
CCGCCTAGGGGCAACACCCCCACTCCCCCTTCTTCTAATTACTTCTTCTATTTATTAAATTAATTATGTCTACCTACTTAGAAAGGTATGGGGGAGGTGAAAACTCAAAACTCAGCACTCAAAACTCACCTTACCCCCAACGCTTTATCCTACCTCACCCCTCTGCCGGGCCCATTTCTATCAAGCTGGCTCTCCTCAGAGTTTGGTGATAAGCGAGGCTCATCACCAAAACAAAATCAACATTCCAGGGATTTTGTTTGAGATGAAAGAGTCGCTTACACTACTCTTTCACCGGCAAGCTAGGAGAACCATCAAGCTTCACTCACCACCGCCACAGATTCCAGAGCGGGTTCTCCAGTGGTGGGCGGCTCTTCTGGGGACTGGCCAAAGGCCCATCGAAGGAAGGGAGGCGCAAGGAACGTCGTCAGAATCACCATGATAATGATGGCGGCTTCCAGCGGCTTACTCAGTACCCCACTGGCGGAACCAATACCTGCAAACACCAGCCCTACCTCACCTCGCGGAACCATGCCAACCCCGATCGCCAGACGATTAATGCCCGGTTGACCAAATACCGCCCAACCAGTGACCACCTTACCCACAATCGCTACGGCGATTAGAAACACTGCAATCACTAAGCCTGCCCGGTTTTCAGGAATGGCGGGATTCAGGACTCCTAGATCGGCTCTGGCTCCTACGGTGACAAAGAAAATGGGGACCAGTAAATCGGCGATCGGTTTCACCAGCTCATCCAGTTCGTTGCGAGCATCGGTTTCATCCAGCACTAGACCAGCGGCGAAGGCACCCAAAATCGCTTCCAGGTGAATCGCATTGCCCAAAAAGGCCATGAAGAAGGCAAAAATAAAGGCTGGAATCACAATATTGCCGCGAGTCTTGAGTTTATCTACAATCGCCACAAAGGTTTTATTGAAGAGTCCGCCCAATAGAATCGAACCAATCAAAAACGCTGTTGCACTGACAATCAGATAAATGACATTCGCAACATCGATTTCACCCGTTTTCGCAAGGCTGGCAACCACGGCCAGAACAATGATGCCCAGAACATCATCAATCACCGCGGCTCCAACAATAATTTGTCCTTCCTTCGACTTGAGCCGTCCCAGTTCAGACAGCACTTTCGAGGTAATTCCAATACTGGTTGCTGTCAGGGCAGCCCCAGCAAAGATGGCTGGAATAGCCGGAACATTAAATAGCATCATCAAGCCAACGGTGCCAGCCGCAAAGGGAACGGCAACGCCAACACAGGCCACAACGGTTGCCTGATAGCCCACTTCCTTTAACTGGCGCAGATCCGATTCCAGGCCAATTTCAAACAGCAGAATGATCACGCCCAACTCTGCCAGCACCGAGAGGATTTCACTCTGAGACTGAAACACACTACTCAATGCGGCTGGATTCAGCCCATTGATCCATTTCAGAATGGTCATAATCACTGAATCTGTGGCTTGCATTCCGCTTTCGGGAAAAACCACCAGATGCAGAGCAGACACTCCAATCACGACACCCGCCACCAGTTCTCCCAGAACAGGTGGAAAATCCAGGCGTTTGGAAAGCTCCCCACCCAGCTTACTGGCGAGGTAGATGATCACTAAACTTAGTAGCACACCCGTCAACACAATTGGGGAATTTTCTGCCTCTGCCGTTGCCAGCAGGGGCACCGGTGGTGAGAATGCAAGTTGAGAAAGTGGATGAATCTCAGGTATGAAAAACATGGGTCAGGGTTCCTTTAGGGACAGTGTTGATAATCAGGCCATAACTTCCTTGCCATACACATATTCAACCGCCTGGCGCAGGGCTTCAGTGCGATTGTCCAAAACATGTTCCGGTAAAATGAGATCAAACAATCCCAGCCGTTCCAGCCGTTTCTGGATTTTGCTACTGGCTCCGACGATGTAAACCTGAAGCCCTTTGTCATGAGCATCCCGAATTGCATTTTCAATGGCCAGTGATGCTGTCACCCCCAACAGAGGTACATCACTCAGATCCATGACCAGCGCATCCGCTTCTTTCATCGCGTTGTGTTCACGAGCGATCGCCTTGGATAGGCCAAAAATCATCGGGCCACTCAGATAGAACAGCAGCACCCGGCCAGCTCCCTTATCTAAAAGCTGCTTTTCTTCATCGCTCAATCGGGCATCATCATCGGTGTCAGAAATCAGCTTGACTTCCTCGGATTGCATGCTGCTCAACCGTTCAATGGTGAGAATGTTGGCAATAAACACCCCAACACCTACCGCCACAATCAGATCAACAAACACAGTCAACAACAGCACCCCGTACATAATCAGGGAGCCTTTGAGGGAGACTTTGTGCGATCGCTTCAGGAAACTCCAGTCCAGGATATCAATCCCCACCTTGAGAGCAATTCCAGCCAGCACCGCCATCGGAATTGGCTGGGTATATCGAGCTGCACCCAGCACTACCACCAGCAAAAGCAACGCCCGGACGATTCCCGAAACTGCCGATGTCGCTCCTGTCTGGATATTGACCACCGTGCCCATTGTGGCACCAGCACCTGGCAAGCCACCGCAAATGCCCGAAACAATATTACCAATCCCCTGCCCGATCAACTCCTTATCAGACTTATGTTCTGTACGAGTCAGGCTATCCGCAATTACGGCTGTCAGCAGGGTATCAATACAACCCAACGTCCCCAGCATCACCCCATCGACAAACATAGTGGTTAACTGACCCGCCGTAAATGTGGGGAGTCGGAAGTTTGGCAGCCCAACTGGAATTTCGCCCAGATCCCCAATGCGACGAATGTCAGCATTTCCAAATATGGTCAAAGAGATAATCGTGCCAATAATGAGGGCAATCAACTGAGGCGGTAACAGACGCTTCAGCTTTTTAGGCATCAAGAAGATGATGGCCAGGGTTATGCCGCCCAGAATCATCTCTGGAGGTTTAGCCGTTGCTAAAAGCTCAGGAAGGGCCAGCACGGTGCCCAATACCCCACCCGTTGGAGCAGCATGGCCCAAAAAAGGTGCAATTTGCAGAATGATCAGAATAATGCCAATCCCTGACATAAAGCCAGAAATGACGCTGTAGGGCATCAACGTGATGTATTTACCCAGCTTAAAAATACCAAAGATGATTTGAAACAACCCTGCCAGCATGACGACGGTAAAGGCCATTGCCAGACCATTGTCGGGGTTACTGGCGGTTAGACCGGCAACGATCGCCGTCATCACAACCGTCATTGGGCCTGTCGGTTCAGAAATCAGCGTCGGCGTGCCGCCAAACAGGGCCGCAAAAAAGCCAACACAAACCGCTCCATATAGTCCCGCAATGGGGCCTGCTCCAGAAGCCACTCCGAAAGCAAGCGCAAGGGGTAAGGAAACAATTGCCGCAGTGACTCCGCCAAAGATATCACCACGCAAATTATCAAACCGGATTTGATTAGTAATAGCCATTAAGGTGAATGAGATAGAGTACCAGAATGATGGGAAATTGTGAAACAATCAGGATTTCAGAGCTAGCAAAATCAAGGCTTACCGCATTCGCAGCCATTTGTCGGGTAGATTGATAACAAAGAAGAAGCTTTCTTCTATGTCCTATCAAAGACACTGTGCCATTGCAGCACGGGTGAAACACTCGCACTGCAGGCTTTATCAGGTCTACCTGAAAACTGTGCGAAATCAGGACAAATGCCGGCCCAAGAAGGCCTTGCTGCAATTGCCCTGATAATGCCAGATGAAAAATTGGAATAGGTATTAATTCTTAAATTACTACAGATCTGTAGTGTAACTTTAAGAGAGTGCCTTCTCTTCCATTGAAAATTCTTTGCTTCTTGATAGAAGTTTTTAGGGTCTACAATACGAGCTTGCTGTGGTTAAGTAACTCCAACCACAGGGGAGAGGGGGGCGCCCCCAAGCTGGGGTTCTACCCTGCACCCCGTCCAAGAATTGCCAAGGGTGATTTAAACAATCCCCGAATTATTCGGTCCATTGAATTCGTTCCATTGAAGAGGGTGGATACGCTCCCCATCGTCAGCGCTTTCATGGCAGGGCTTCTGCTGGTTGCGCCATCCCAATTTCTGGTTTGTATTCAAAATTATGATTCAGATTGGCAACCAAATGATGGGCGGTCGTCTGTCTTACCTGGTTTTCTTTGAGGGGGTAGACCTAACAAGGAATGATGCATGGCGCTAGCCACCATCATTAGCAACTCAAAAATCATTACGATTTGGGCGCTACCCTTCGAGGATTTGAAATTAGCCGCGGGGATACCTGAGATGTTTCGGTTCGATTGGATTTCCTAGATTTTGACTCGTAGCTCCTTCTCTCCGTACCGGCAGGCACAGAGGCACCGTCTCTTCCTCCTACCGTAAAAGCTGACGCAACACATAGGGGAGAATTCCCCCATGCAAGAAGTAGTCCACTTCGGTTGGGGTATCAATGCGGAGCGTGATTGGAATGATTTGGGTTTCACCATTTGTGCGGTGAATCACTAACGTCAATTCCTGCTGGGGCACAATTCCCTGCTCCAGTCCGATCAGGTCGAACTGTTCGCTACCAGTAAGGTTGAGGGATTGGACTGAATGGCCTGTCTGAAATTGACAGGGAAGCACGCCCATGCCCACCAAGTTGGAACGGTGAATTCGCTCAAAACTCTGGGCAATAACAGCTCGAATCCCCAACAGTTTTGTCCCCTTTGCAGCCCAGTCACGACTGCTACCAGTACCGTATTCCTGGCCCGCAAAAATGAGGAGTGGGATGCCTTCTGACTGATAGCGCATGGCAGCATCGTAAATGGTCATTTGTTCCCCACTGGGTTGATGAATAGTGACTCCGCCCTCAACACCAGGTACCATCAGGTTTTTGATCCGTACATTGGCAAAGGTGCCGCGTACCATGACCTGGTGGTTGCCCCGGCGGGAGCCGTAGGAGTTGAAATCAACGGGGTCTACTCCCTGTCCCTGTAAATACAGGCCAGCCGGAGAGTTGGGCTTGATGGCTCCTGCGGGGCTGATGTGGTCGGTGGTGACTGAATCGCCAAAGAGGGCGAGCGCCCGTGCCCCCCGAATGTCACTGGCTGTTCCCGGTTCCATCCCAAAATCTTCAAAGTAGGGAGGTTCTTGAATGTAGGTCGAACCGGGGTCCCACTCATAGACCAGGCCCGTACTGCTGGGAATTTTTGCCCAGAGGGGATTTTGTTCAGCAAAGTCGCGGTACAGCCGCTGGAAGGTGGCGGGGTCGAGGGCCGTCGGGAGGAGCTGGCTAATTTCTTCTGAAGTCGGCCACAGATCGCGCAGGTATACCGGGTTGCCGTCCCGGTCCTGACCCAGTGGCTCCTGGGTCAGATCAATATCCACCCGCCCTGCCAGAGCAAAGGCAATCACCAGCGGTGGACTCATGAGAAAGTTAGCCTTCACGCTCTGATGAACCCGGGCTTCAAAGTTTCGGTTGCCGCTCAAAACACTGGCAACCACCAGATCATGACTGGTAATTGCTGCCTCTAAGTGGGATTCCAGAGGGCCGCTGTTGCCAATACAGGTGGTGCAGCCGTAACCAACGGTTTGAAAGCCCAGTTGATCCAGGTAGGCTTGTAGCCCGGTGCGGGTGAGATAGTCTGTCACCACACGGGAGCCGGGAGCGAGAGAGGTTTTGACATAGGCTGGAACGGTGATTCCCCGCTCTACGGCTTTTTTGGCCAGCAGCCCGGCAGCCAGCATCACGGTAGGGTTTGAGGTATTGGTGCAGGAGGTAATTGCCGCAATTACAATATCCCCATGATGGAGGGTGACGGGGACTGAAGGATAGGCGGAGGAAACGTCTGCCAGGAGGTTGGGGGTGGGTCGGTTTTGCATCATTTCGATTTCGGTCAACACAGCAGTGTCGCGATCGCTGCGCAAGGCTTCACCCACAGGCACCCGTTCCGGCTCCTGCGCTCCTCCCCCGGAAAGGGGATGAGTGGATGGCACCCCGATCACAATTTCGACCTGCTGTTGCAATTCGGAAGCAGATTTGTTGTAGCCGTTTTCCTGAGCGGGCTTCTGCAATAACTGTTGAAAGGTTGACTTGACCTGAGACAGAGTAATTCGATCCTGGGGACGCTTGGGACCTGCCACACTGGGGGCAACCGTCGCCAGATCCAGTTCCAATTCCTGGGTATATTGGATTTCGCCCGGTCGTGGCATACCAAACAATTTTTGAGCCTGAAAGTAGTTGCGGAAGGTGTCCACCTGTTTCTGGCTGCGCCCAGTGGCGATCAGATAACGACAGGATTCTTCATCAATCGGGAAAAAGCCCATTGTCGCCCCATATTCGGGGGCCATATTGCTAATGGTGGCGCGATTGGGAACGGAAAGGCTGGCGGCCCCTGTTCCGTAAAACTCGACAAACTTACCAACCACCTTTGCCTGCCGCAGCATTTCGGTCAGATGCAACACCAGATCAGTGGCTGTGACACCGGGTTGTAATGCACCCTTGAGGTGTACCCCCACCACATCTGGAGTAAGGAAATAGACGGGTTGCCCCAGCATTCCAGCTTCGGCTTCAATGCCGCCCACTCCCCAACCGACAATGCCCAGGCCGTTAATCATGGTGGTGTGGGAGTCCGTTCCTACCAGAGAATCGGGATAATAAATGCCATTAGACTCCAGGACGCCCCGCGCCAGATATTCCAGGTTGACCTGATGGACGATTCCAATGCCGGGGGGCACGATCGCAAATCCATGAAATGCCTGCATTCCCCATTTCAGAAATTGATAGCGGGCCCCATTCCGTTGAAACTCCATCTGCATGTTCAGTTGCAGGGCATTGCCTGCGGCACTGAAGTCCACCTGAACTGAGTGATCAACCACCAGATCGACGGGCACCAGTGGTTCAATTGCGGCTGGATCGACTCCCAGACGAGCCGCCGCCGATCGCATGGCTGCCAGATCCACTAGCACAGGCACTCCAGTAAAGTCTTGCAGCAGAATGCGGGCGACCACAAAGGGAATTTCTGCGGTTCGTTCTGCCTGGGGTTGCCAGTTGGCAAGGGTGCGAATATCGGCTTCCGTAATTCGCTGGTTGTCGTAGTTGCGTAACACCGCTTCCAGCACAATCCGCAAGCTAACGGGCAGTTGAGAGATGGGAGCGATGCCAGCCTTTTCCAGTTGGGGCAGCGAATAGAAGTGCGCTTTTTGCCCAGAGCCGATTGTAAACTCTTGCAGCGTGCCGAACAGGGAATGGGGAGATTGGGTCATTGGTTGGGGTTTCTTTTTAGCAGGAGTCGGGTATCAGGAACTGGGAGTTAGGGATTGTTACAGCCATCCTTTCTTGAGCTTGAAGGGGGTGCAGGGGTGGAACCCCTGCGTGGGAGGCGAAATCCCCACACCCCCTTGTTCAAAACCTGTTTGTGAACCCTGTAGCCAGGAGGAGAATCCCCTGGCAGTTTATTGCTTTCCTGAGATCTTGTTTGTTTGGCTCTCCTGAGAGTTTGGTGATCAGCATTGCTGATCACCAAAACAAAATCAATATTCCAGGGATTTTGTTTTAGATGAAAGAGTCGCGTAGGCGACTCTTTCACCAGCAAACCGGGAGAACCATCTGTTTTAATGCTAACTGGCTTCTGTTTTCCACTGGAGATGGAAGAAACCAGCAGGTTTTCCTGCCAAACTAGACGATAAGGGAATTCTAAAGAAGCGAACTGACATGAACGAGCCAGAAACCCGTGATTTTTGGGAGCAGTTGAGTAATGCCAGATTGCTCCGCTATCTGCTGCTGTTTGCGCTAGGTTGGGCGATTACACAAGTTCTTGCCTATTTTGAGACGGTTTTAATCATTTTTATTTTTGCGGCAATTCTGGCATTTCTGCTCAATTACCCGGTTCAGTGGGTGGCCCGCTCTATACCGCGCGGTCTGGCAGTGGTTGTGGTTTTTCTGCTGGCCCTCCTGGTTCTGGGTGGGCTAGTTGCAACTCTGGGCCTGGCTATCATTTCCTAGGCACAACAGCTATTGAGCCAGGTTCCAACGTTTCTCAACGCAGCGATCGCCCTGATTGAGAGCCTGCAAAACCTGCTGGCTCGCTGGAACATTTCTGTGGATCTGAGTGAGTTTGAGGTACAAATTCGTAATCAGGTTCTAAGCAGTGTTGGTCTGGGGTTTACCGCCATCCAGATAATCCTATCAAATCTGATCGATTTGATTCTGATTGCGGTGGTTGCCTTCTTCATGCTACTCGATGGTAAGCGGTTGTGGAATTTTGTCCTCAAACCAGTTCCTGGACATCTTCGCCATGACCTGACAGCGGCGATTAAAACGAACTTCCTCGGCTTCTTTTGGGGACGGTTTCTGTTATCCGTCTTCTTTGGTGTTTCTGCCTTTCTGGTGTTTCTGATTCTCAATATTCCCTACGCCCTGGTGCTGGCGGCGATCGCCGGTGTATTTGACCTGATCCCTGGCATTGGAGCCACTTTAGGCGTGAGCCTGGTTTCCATCATTGTGTTACCCCAGGGCATCTGGACCAGCGTCAAAGTTCTGGTGGGTTGCGTTTTGCTTCAGCAGGTTGAAGAGAACTTACTGATGCCACGCATTATGCAAGGTTCGATCAACATGAACCCGGTCGTGTTATTTTTTGCCTTGCTGGTCGGTGCCAGAATTGCTGGACTCGTAGGAGTTTTTCTGGCAATTCCAATTGCGGGAGTGTTGATCAGCCTGTTTGATGTAGATGAAATGCGTAGTGAAGGCGCTATTGAAAGTTGAGGATGAACGGCCAATGCCGGGTGACTGTCAGAAAAAACCTTCTGGATTTTCAGGCAGTCTTCGCAAATCCAGAAGGCTATTCGGGGTAACCCCGCATCGCTATGACAAAAAATTTCAGGCAGCGGCTTTGGTCAAGGCAGGATGCTCTTCAAAAATTTCGAATACCCGGTCGAGCTGGGTCAGTTCAAGAATCATGCGCACCTGATGGGGAACAGAACAGAGTTCAAGGCGCTTATTCAGCCGTTGAGCAGTGTTTTGGGCCGATACTAGTGCCATTAGACCTGCACTGTCAATCGACTCGACCTGCCCCATATCGACCAGCAAGCTAACATTCTGATCCGATAGCACTGCTGCGGTTAATTGATGTTGAAACTTAATGGCATTCGCCGCACTGAGAGAACCAAGGGGTTGAATGACTGTGGTTTGAGGCCGGACGAGTACGCTCTGCATAACTAAACCTAAATGAGTAACGACGACTAATCGTTTCAATGCTCCCTACGATAACCGTGGATTCTCGGTCATGCCCACCCGAAGAATAAACAGTTCGTGGAATCTTTATCTGTTGGGCAGATTTATTTAAAGTTTCTAGTAAGTACTTTTACGTAATTGTGTCGAAATACACGAAATCCTATGAACTGTAAGACGACACGACGAACCTTTCTAGCAGCAGGGGCGGCCATCACTGGTAGTTTCGCGGGGAGCCACTTGCTGCGGCGATCGGTCAAGGCTTCAAATCCCTCCCATTTCCCTCCTGCCTCGATGCCAGAGCGTGTTTTGGGAAAAACCGGTGTGCGGGTTCCCCTGTTGGGTTTGGGGGGAGCCGGTCAAACGCCGCTCTCCTGGGAAGGGTCGGAGCAGGCTGCGATCGCTATCATCGAATGGGCTTTGCAACTGGGCATTCGTTATTTCGACACGGCTGCCAGCTATGGACCCAGTGAAGATTATCTGGGTAAGGTGCTTCCGGCTCATCGGCAGCAAATTTTTCTAGCCAGCAAAACGGGAGCCCGCGATCGCGATGGAGCCTGGCGGGATCTGGAGCGATCACTACAACGCCTGAAAACCGATTACCTCGACCTGTGGCAGTTTCACCATGTTTCTTTCAAGGAAGAACTCGACAGGATTTTTGACAAACAGGGAGCGGTTCAGGCATTGGAAGAGGCGAAACAACAGAAAATCGTCCGATTCAGTGGCATTACAGGACACCATGAACCTTCCGTGATTTCCGAGGGATTGCGCCGTTTTTCCTTCGATACCACTTTAATCTCTCTTAACGCAGCCGACGCTCACCATCCCCGTCCCTTCGCTGCCACTGTCCTCCCTGTTGCCCAACAAAAGAACGTGGGGGTAATCGCTATGAAAGTCCCTGCCTATGGGCGGCTGTTCAGTTCAGGAGCCCTGGAAGGAATGCATCAGGCTATGGGTTACACTCTTTCGCTACCAGGAGTGCATTGCTGCGTCATTGCCGCTGAAACCATTGCCCAGCTTGAACACAATATTGAAGTAGCAAAAGCCTTTCAGCCATTATCGGCAACAGAAATGGCCGCTATTGAAAAGCAGACAGCCACCTCCTGGCAGGAAAACACTTTCTTCCGAGCGTGGACGTAATTTTTGGGGCTCTCCTGAGAGTTTGGTGATAAACATCACTTATCACTAAAACAAAATCAATACCCCAGGGATTTTGTTTTAAGTAGTGCCCAAATCGTAATGATTTTTGAGTCGTTAATGATGACGGCTAGCGCCGTTCATCATTACCTTGTTAGGTCTACCTTGTTTTAGATGAAAGAGTATCTTACGCGACTCTTTCACCGGCAAGTCAGGAGAACCCTTTCACCTGGATGGGGGCAGAGGGACTTGAACCCTCACGACCTTGCGGTCAACGGATTTTAAGTCCGTAGCGTCTACCATTCCGCCATGCCCCCGCTCAACCATCTGCCAAATTTCCGCTACTCCAGAATCTCCACTATTCCAGAATTTCCACTATTCCAGATAATGTCTCCGGAGGTACGGTTCTCAATTCTAGATGAAATACATCCATTCGTTTATTCCAGCATCAATGGGGAATCGATGCAACGTTGCAAAAGTTTCAATCGTTCACCAGCCATAAAAACGGTATTTTATAGGGTGGGCAAACGATAGAATATCAGGAAGTTGCTGTATCAGGTCTATGGACATCGCGATCGCCTTACTTTACCTTGCTTTGGCTGGAGCATTTCTGCTCGTTATTCCTGCCATGCTCTACTTTTACTTGCAGGCACGCTGGTATGTTGCCAGTTCTTTTGAGCGGGGCTTTATGTATTTCCTGGTGTTCTTTTTCTTTCCAGGGCTATTGTTGCTTGCTCCGTTCTTAAATTTTCGCCCAAAGCGCAGGCAAATTGAAAGCTAAAAAACTTCTATGAATAAGTAGAGGCGTCGTTCGGCGTCTCTACCTGGTTTTTCGAGAGATATGCGACGGATTGATGTTATCGGAATTGGGCTTGGCATTTTTCTGGCAGGTGGGCTTTCCTACCTGTTTTTTAAGTCTATCGGGTTAGACAGTATTTCAGCAGGGATCTGGGCACAAACCCTGTTGATTGGTGCTCTGTTGGGCTGGCTACTGACCTATGCCTTTCGAGCCATTACCCAGACTATGACCTACAACGAGCAACTGAAAGATTACCAAGAAGCCGTTCTGCAAAAGCGCCTGGAGGAATTAACGCTGGAAGAACTGGCAAAGCTTCAGGAAGAAATTGAACGAGAGAAGGGGATAAGGGATAGGCAGTAGATGGGTGGTTGGGTAGGTAGGTGACTAAAGTGATGGAGTTACACCTATCCCCTGGCTCCCTAAAGAGCGTGGCTAACTCACTGAAAAAAACTGTAACTAACAACTAACAACTAACAATGACTTCTGTTTCTCAGCGTTTTGAAGCCCTGCGTGAGCGTGCTCACTGTGCACTGATTCCGTTTATTACCGCAGGGGACCCGGATCTGGAGACGACGGCAGAAGCATTGAGAGTGCTGGATCGCAGCGGCGCAGACTTGATTGAGTTAGGGGTTCCTTATTCGGATCCTCTGGCCGATGGGCCGGTGATTCAGGCCGCCGCAACGCGGGCATTGCAGCGGGGAGTCCGGTTAGCGGATGTGCTGGAGGTGGTGCGGCAGGTTAGCCCGGAGTTGCGATCGCCCATTATCCTGTTCACTTACTACAACCCGATTCTAAATCGGGGAATTGATTTGTTTCTGAAGCAGGTTTCTGAGGCAGGCGTGAAGGGGCTGGTGGTGCCCGATTTGCCTCTGGAAGAAGCGGAAAGTTTGCTGCATCCGGCATTCGATTACGGAATCGAATTGACGCTGCTGATTGCGCCTACCAGTCCTGCTGACCGAATTGCAACCATTGCCCGGCAATCTCAAGGTTTTATTTATCTGGTCAGCACAACCGGAGTGACGGGGATGCGGGCCCAGGTACAGGCGCGAGTCAAGGATTTGCTGGTGGAACTCCAGACGGTAACGGATAAGCCGATTGGGGTTGGTTTCGGCATTTCCCAGCCAGAGCATGCCCGTCAGGTAATGGATTGGGGGGCGGATGCGGCCATTGTAGGCAGCGCGTTTGTAAAGCGACTGGCAGATGGCACCCCAGCTCAAGGGCTGGACGCGATCGCGGAGTTTTGTCGGAGTTTGAAAGCGGCGATCGCGCCAATTTGAAAACAGGTTGTTAGCACGGCTAGCACGTCTGATTTTGAATTGTCAAGAGGGCTGAAGATTCAGCAACGCCTACCCTCATCACTGGATCTAATTGCGGTGCCAGTGGGTGGTGCCGTCTTTCTGGTCGATGAGGGTAATGCCGTAGGACTGGAGTTCGTTGCGGATGCGATCGCTCTCTGCCCAATTTTTCGCTTTCCGCGCTTCCTGCCGTTGCTGAATCAGGGCTTCAATTTCAGTATCTGTTAAGCCGACGGTTTCAGTTTCGCTGACCCCGGTGGCAGGAGTGGTGTCGCCAGTTCCAGTTTTGACTTCCAGCCCCAGCACTTGAGCCAGACTTGCCAGGGTTTGCCAGTGGCGTTGCAAGTCTTCAACTGGCATTTTGGGTTGTCCCTCGTGGATCAGCAGGTTTCCTTCCCGACGCAGGTCTTTGGCCAGTTCAAATAGAACAGAAAGGGCGATCGGGGTGTTGAAGTCATCGTCCATCGCTTCGTTGAAGCGGTTTACGGCATCCTGATCTAGTTCCGGCGGCGTGGCAGACCATCCAGGCAACTTAGAAAAATCAGAACTGTACTTGAGCGCTTCTTTCAGGGTATTCCAGCCACTCTCAGCGGCTTCCAGTCCCGCGGCGGTAAAGTCAATCGGCTTGCGGTAGTGGGCCTGCAACACAAACAACCGAAACGCCATTGGGTCGTATTCCTTCAGCAGGTCGCGAGTGAGGCAAATGTTGCCCAGGGATTTGGACATCTTTTCGCCATCCATATTGACGAAGCCGTTGTGCATCCAGAAGCGGGCCAGTGGCTTTTGAGTAACGGCTTCGCTCTGGGCAATTTCATTTTCGTGGTGGGGAAAGGTCAAATCCATACCACCCGCATGGATATCGATCGATTCGCCCAGTTCCTGCCGCACCATCGCTGAGCATTCAATATGCCAGCCTGGACGTCCTGCCCCCCAGGGTGACTCCCAGGCTGGCTCACCGGGTTTTGCTGCTTTCCAGAGGGCAAAGTCGAACGGATCTTTCTTTTTGTCACTTTCTTCTTCAATGTCCACCCGTCCGCTGGCACCCGCCTGCATTTCTTCCAGGCGACGACCGGAGAGTTTGCCATACTCTGGAAACTGGCGCACGGCATAGTAAACGTCGCCATCGGAGGCGTAGGCATAATTCCGCTGCTCCAATTCATGGATCAGCCGTTGAATGCCATCAATGGTATGGGTTGCTCTGGGGTAGGAGTCGGCGCGGAGGATGTTGAGACGATCAGCATCTTCGAAGTAAGCAGCAATGTACTTCTCGGCAACTTCTTTCATGGAAGAATTTTCAGCGATCGCCCGCTTTAAAATCTTGTCATCAATATCGGTAAAATTCTGCACATAGCGGACCTGATACCCCCGCCACATCAGGTAACGCCGCACCACATCAAAAATCACAAACACCCTGGCATTACCAACATGAAAGTAGTTGTAAGCGGTGATGCCACACACATACATCCGCACCTTTCCCGGTTCGATGGTTTCAAACGGTTCCTTGCGGCGAGTCAGGGTGTTGTAGATCTCTAAAGGCATGGGAGGTGAGGGGTGAAGATCAGCTGTTAGTTGTTGGTTGTTGATTTTTGGTTGTTAGAAACGGTTGAGGGAATGAAGGGTAAGGGGTAATTAGGGTGATGGGGTGGAGAATTTTGCTTCTTTCTTCTTTCTTGTTTCTTGCTTCCAGCCCCTAGCCCCTGACCCCCGACCCTCAATTCTAATAACCAGTGATAAGGTAAGAATAATAGAGATATAGATCCAGCATTCCACTGTATAGTATTCACTACCCATCGGTTTCACTCATTTGGCTCTCCTGAGAGTTTAGTTATAGGCGATGCTTATCATTAAGACAAAATCAATATTCCAGGGATTTTGTTTTAGATGAAAGAGTCGCTTAGGCTACTCTTTCACCCGCAAGTTGGGAGAACCACTCATTTTCTGACGTTTCGGAAAACCGTGCTATGCAATCAGCAGTGTCTTCTACTTCAGCAATGGAAGCCTCTAAATGTGGCTTACCTGTCACTATCATTACAGGCTTTTTGGGCAGCGGTAAGACGACCTTACTGAATTACATTTTGACAAATCAGCAGGGGTTGAAAACCGCTGTTTTGGTTAATGAATTTGGTGAGATTGGCATTGATAATGAGCTGATTGTTACTACTGATGCCGATAACAGCATGGTTGAACTGAGTAATGGCTGTATCTGCTGCACCATTAACAATGATCTGATAGAAGCGGTTTATAAAGTTCTGGAACGGCAGGATGCGATCGATTATCTGGTGGTTGAGACAACCGGGCTTGCCGATCCACTACCTGTGGCGCTTACCTTCCTGGGCACTGAGTTGCGTGACATGACCCGGTTAGACTCCATCATTACGGTGGTGGATGCTGAGAACTTCAGTCTGGACTTGTTCAACAGTGAGGCAGCCTATAGCCAGATTGCCTATGGGGATATCATCTTGCTGAACAAAGCCGATCTGGTGGATGAGGCTGATCTGGATGCTCTGGAAGTCCGAATTCGGGACATTAAGCAGGGAGCCCGAATTCTTCGTACTGTAAAGGGACAGGCTCCACTGGGAATGCTGCTTAGTGTTGGACTGTTTGAATCTGATAAGTACTTTGATCCGGATACGGAATCCCACAGTCACGAGCATGAGCATGAGCATGACCATCACGAGCATCACGACCATTCCAGCTGCGACCACGACCACGGGCATTGTGTCCATGATCATAATCATCACCATCACCATCATCACCATTCCAACCATCTGGAAAATGACGGTTTTACCTCTGTATCCATCCAGAGTAATCAGCCTTTCGATATCAAGAAGTTCCAGTACTTTCTAGATAATCAGCTTCCTGATAACGTTTTTCGGGCCAAAGGGATTCTCTGGTTCAACGAAAGCCCGAAGCGACATATTTTTCATCTCAGCGGTAAGCGTTTTTCTCTCGAAGACGATGACTGGAAAGGCGAACCGAAAAATCAGCTGGTGTTGATTGGGCAGAATCTGGATCATGAGACGCTGCGATCGCAAATTGAACACTGCTTCACGTTACCGACTGCCAATCGAGGCAAAGGGTTTGGTAAATAGTTCTTTGGTAAACGGCATTGGACTCTACCCGCGAGGTACTGGTTTGCCAGTATGTGAATTGCCAGGGTAACGGTTCTGCTGAGGTGCTGAAAGCCTTTCAGTCGAACCCTGTCCCTAGCGTCACTGTCAATCCCAGCGAGTGTCAGGGGCAATGCAATATGGGCCCCACCGTCAGGGTGCTGCCTGATGGTACTTGGTATTGTCGCGTGAAACCGAAAGACGTCCCTACCATTGTCGAACAGCATCTCAAACAGGGAAAACCCGTTGAACGGTTGCTCCATCCTCGGATGCATCCAAAATTTGGTTAGTTGTTATAGCTATAGCCACCAGGCTTAGGACGGGGTGCAGGGGTGGAACCCCTGGCTGGGGGCTGCGCCCCCACAC
>JAIMBL010000117.1 GCA_023511615.1 Leptolyngbyaceae cyanobacterium HOT.MB2.61 | reverse complement strand
TGTGGTCGTTTGTCAAAAAACAGAAGCAATGCCTCCCAGGGGCACTAGTGTTCCGCCAGGAAAATTTTGACGGGTCGCAGACCCTCAAAGTTTAACCCCCATCAACTTCCTGGGTATTTGCTAACCGTCAAATTCAACTTGCCAGAGTACTAGATACCCTGGCAAACTATAACGAATTTCTGGGTGAGTTATGAGGAACTGCCGGAGTTTGTGGCTCAGTAACAACCAGGATCGGTTTATTGATTTCCTAAAGTTCTTACCGTCAACACCTGGGGTGGGGTGGAATCGGGAGGATAGAGAAAGTCAAGTTGAACCGTGCGGCGATCGCCCGCAGGCATGTTTAGTGTCACCAGCGGTTCTCCCTCCTGGCCCCGCTGCATAATCAAATGGATATAGCGTGTCTGGGAAACGCCCTTGTCATCGGTGTATCGAATCCGTACCGGCCCCCGGAAGAACACTCGGTTCTCAGGTGGTTTAAAGAACAGTAACCCACCCTTGACTTTATCTTCCTTTAAAGGCGTCTGGAGGGCTATGGTTACTGTTTGCTTTTGCCCTGTTTTGTTATACAGCGGTAATGTCAGGCTGTATTGGATACCGTAGTTGCCATGGGCCTGGTACGCTGTATCTGGATAGCGCACAAGTAACTTGGCACTCTGAATCTGGCCTGTCCCAAAGGTACCCCGGTAAAGGGTACTGAGTCCGTAGGAGAAAGCATGTCCCCGTTTGGGCACAGTCAAGTAGTCAACCTTGGGACTATCTGTCACATTCGCTCGCCACTCCGACCCTACCGCCACGCCAGCAACCCGGCCATAGATCACATTGGCATATTCCTGCCGCATCGGAGTGGGTGGAATATCTCGTGGACCAGCCAAGCCACTGTTAACCAGAAGTGTTTGCCATTCATCCAGCGTGGGAATTCGTTCCGATCCATCCGGGTTCAGCGGAGCATACATTGCCAGGCTGGCAACATAGACCGTTCCACTACTCCTCAAGCGAAACAGACTGGAACGCCCATTTGAAGAAGGGGTCAGGGTGCCAACTGGAATCGGCAGATTCATCAACATCTGACTGCCCCCCGGAGGAATGATCAGACTCGGAGGAATACTTCCGTGCCTGCGCCCCCGCAGAACATCGTTCATTGCTCGACTTCCTGGCCCCGCATACACTCTGCCTAGCGGATCTTCCACATAGGGTGGTAACTCCACAAATAGAGCATCAGGACGAGTCAGATAAGTAGCCCCTTGAAGCACATCGACCTTAATCAGTTGATCAGTTGGATTATGTAAGATAATGCCCTGAAACAGCGTGCGAGTCTGGCTGGAAGTTTTGGCCTTAGCGATATGGTGAGAAAACACATCAAACCTCCCTTTGAAGGGGAAGTTTAGATGGGCTGATGGTGACCTCATGCCATCGGGTGGAAAGGTCGAGAGCAGAATTCCCTCGGTCTGAACCAGTTCTGGGCTGTTACTATTAAAAACCGGAACGGTGTCAAGTTGCCCTGGCAGGGCACGTAGCTCCTGGGGCTGAAATATTTCCTGGTTCTGAAGGGTTTCCTGGGGTTTTAACCGTTCCTGGGGTGGAATAATCTCCTGGGGTGGGGGTGTTTTAGGGGAAGGGGGAGACGGCAGTGGGAGGGAAGGAAGGGGGGCGGATGCGGTTTGAGCAAGGGTAACAAAAGTGAACAACTGCAACATGAGCGAACTTAGGAAAGTCTTACGGCAAGAGTGTCAGTTAAAGGGTGCAAAGAGTTGGTTGATGAACCCACAATGATTGAAACAGTCGCCGGGTCTTATAGAGAAACCGTTGAGCCACACCCTCTGAGGCTGCTATCATGCCTGGGCTGAAGGCTGGAAGCAAACGAGTTGACATAATTAGGACCCACTCACAACGACTGAAACAACATCAGGTAAGACAGACACGAACATGAAATTGCCAGGATTACAGATTCAATGCCCATACCAATGACTACTGACTACATTTGTTTTTTCCTTTCATCAGGATTCCCTCAGATCTTGAAAGGGAGTCGTAAGATGAAGAAATTTTTTGACCGAGTATGCATTTTAACTTGATATGAGGTTGCAGTTTTCCGGATCAATGAAGCACTTTGCACATCTTTTGATTGAAATGTTTTTTTTATCATCCCGCTTGACGGGGCAACTGGGAGGTGTTGCGATCGCCGCCGCCCTGATGAATGCACTTTTTGATACCCGTAATCTCTCCTCTGCTTATGCGAGCCCACCCATTCTAATTGCCAGTAGTTATTGCGAGGGGGCCCTGCGTGATGGACTGATTAATGGTAGAGGAAGGTGTGTGTTCCCCAGTGGCAATCGATACGAGGGTGAACTCCGAAATGGACGCCGTCAGGGTAAAGGAGTTTTTACCTTTGCCAACGGAACCCGCTGTGAAGGGGAGTTTCGCAATGATTTTTTAAATGGCAAAGGAGTGTGTGTGTTCCCCAGTGGCAATCGCTATGAAGGGGAGTTTCGGGAGGGAAAACGAGAAGGGAAGGGTGTCTTTACTTTTGCCGATGGTACCCGCTGTGAAGGGACGTTTCAGAATGATTTACTGAATGGTCAGGGAGTCTGTACATTTCCCAGCGGCAATCGTTATGAGGGAATGTTTAAGGACAGTCAGAAGCAGGGACGGGGAGTTTTTACCTTTGCCAATGGAACCCGTTGTGAAGGAGAGTTTCGCAACGATGCACTGGGCGGAGTAGCGGTGTGCACGTTCCCCAGCGGCAATCGTTATGAGGGCGAATTTCGCGACGGTCAGCAAAATGGTCGAGGAACTTTTGTCTTTGCCAATGGAACCCGTCTGGAGGGGGTGTGGCGAGATGGGCGGTATATCAACCAGAGGAAGAAGCGGATATAAGTAGCTGGGTGCAATTAAATTAAAGATGATTTTGGGGGTGGAGGGGGTGAAACCCCCTGTCTGGGGGCAACGCCCCCACTTCCCTTTCTTCCAATTAATGATGTCTACCTAACTTAGATGAAGAAGTTGCTATGGACAAGCCCTACGGTTTCACAGTCCTCGCCTTTGTTTTGGCAGCAGGAACTTTTTTAGCCAGAACTTCCCCGGCAGACGCATCGCTGGACGTTTGCAACAACTCGACTCACGTGGCTTATGTGGCAGTTGGCTATAGTCTGGGGGAAAGCCGCTGGCGATCCGAAGGCTGGCTACTGTTGGGTCAGGGGCAGTGTGGTACGGTCGTCCCTGGCGACCTTACACCGGGCAGCTACTATTATCTGTATGCCTCTAATAAGGAGGAAGACCAGATCTGGCAGGGAGAGAAGGGAGATCAATGGTTTTGTATTAACCCTGAAGAAGACTTTCGGTTGACCTTTACGGGCGATCGCTGCCCGGAGGCCGAAAATGTGCGGCGAATTTTTTGGGAAGTGCAGGTGAAAGGAAAATCCCATACAGAAAATTTGGTTGATTAGCGTCAATTGAGGCAATTGTTGTGAAAACTGTCTGGTTACTGGCCCAATTAACTGCTGTAGCAATGGTCATAGGGGGATGTGCACCAATGGTTTCCTCTCCACCTGTTGCCATGCCAGTTGCCCAACCCTCTCCAGAGCTAAAAATTCAGTACCAGACCCACTCCTTGCCACAGGTGACTATTCATAGTCTGCAAATCCCGGTGCAGGCGTTTCAGGTAATCCCTGTCCTGGTAGATGGAGTTGCAGATGTGGCTGACCTTGTCCGTCAATTTGGAGCGATCGCTGCCATTAATGGCGGCTTTTTTGATCCAGTTAATCAAAAATCGACTTCCTACGTCACTCAGCAAGGAAAGCTGGTAGCCGAACCCCATCACAATGAACGCCTGATGGAGAACCCTGACCTGGTTCCTTACTTGCCCAAAATCCTGAATCGCTCCGAATTTCGGCGTTACCGTTGCGGGTCAGTTTTTCGCTATGAGATCGCCCGTCATCGGGACCCCTCCCCTCCCGATTGTCAGTTGATCGATGCCCTGGGAGGTGGTCCCCGTCTTTTGCCAGACAACACCGCCGAGCAGGAGGGATTTGTCGATTTCGCTAACGGTACCCTGGTGCGAGATGCGATTGGCAGTCATCAACCCAATGCCAGAAGTGCGATCGGCATTACCGACAGGGGAGACATTCTGCTGGTAATGGCAGCACAAAAGCCAGAAGGCGCAGGCTTATCCTTACCAGACCTGGCCGCCTTTATGAAAACTTTGGGAGTCACCCAGGCCATGAATTTAGATGGTGGTACCTCCTCTGCCCTTTACTTTGAAAACAAAACTCTCTACGGCAAACTAAATGAAGCTGGCCAACCGACTGGCCGCCCTGTGAAGTCTGTTTTGCTGGTTCAGCCGGTAGAAAAGGGAGGGGGAGAAGGGGTAGATGGGTGACACTCATCCACCCCTCCCTCTATCACTTCTTCACCTCATCACTCCTTCACTCCTCCTCCATCACCCCACCCCTCACTCCCTCACTCCCCTCCCATGACCTCCCAGCTAAACTTTCCCCCACCTGAAGAAGAAACCTGTGAGTCGAATGTTTTGGCTACCTGTGTCCAGACACTGGGGCTGGCTCAGATTCAACGTCATGTTTTTCTCTGTGCAGACCAAACAAAACCCAAGTGCTGCTCGAAAGACGTGGGCTTAGAAGCCTGGGAATACTTGAAGAACCGATTGAAGGAACTCCACCTGGATCAGCCTGCGGAAGCAAACCCAACCTGTATCTTCCGGACAAAAGCCAATTGTTTGCGGGTTTGTACTCAGGGTCCTATCCTGGTCGTTTATCCGGATGGAGTGTGGTATCGTAACGCAACACCCAAAGTGATTGAGCGAATTATTCAAGAACATCTGATTGGTGGCCAGGTTGTGCAGGAGTACGCCTTTCTCATTCACCCGCTGCCCGGCCAAGCCTCTTTACCACTAGAGTGATAAACAGGGGATGCGATCGCCCTTCAGTGATTGATCGTTAATTGGAACCTTAGCTAGAACGTAAGCAGTTCAACCAGGTAGTAACTAATAGTTCTATCAATATTATCCTTTTTAGAAAGGCTATATAATAGCATAAGATTTTGTTCCATTGGTCTGAGTTTTCACGAGTGTTCAGTTAGTATTTAGAATTATTGAAATTTCAGCAATTACCCTGAGTCTACCTAAAATAGTGTTCAGAACATATGGATTAGTTTGCCTTATGGAAACAGGCGAGAATTTTTGAAGAACTGCTTTCGATCTTTGATTATTGCAAAGGCTTTAAAGGTTTTATAGATCTCACAGCATCGATATCCAGGAATTAGTGAGTAGCAAGCATGAAGGAAGCCAGTGTAGGAAATCATAAGCGACTGTTGCTTATTGACGACGACCCTAACCTAATCCTGCTAGTCAAGGACTACCTGGAATTTCGAGGTTATGAGGTGGTCACGGCTGAAAATGGTCGAGAAGCGCTGGAAATCCTGGAAGGTGACGTTCCAGATATGATCATTTGCGATGTGATGATGCCTGAAATGGACGGCTATTCACTGGTGAAGCACGTCCGGGAAAACCCCCGCACCAGTTGGATTCCAGTTTTATTTCTCTCAGCTAAAGGGCAAAGTCAGGACCGAGTCAAGGGGCTGAATACTGGCGCGGACGTCTACATGGTCAAGCCGTTTGAACCAGAAGAACTGGTTGCCCAGGTAGAATCTTCGCTTAAGCAGGCTGCCCGCATTTCAGAGCGTCCCGGTCGCGGATCAGACAGTGCACCCAAAATTCAGGTGCCGTGTGATGTGGAACTGACCCCTACCGAGTTGCGTGTGGTTCAGTTTGTGGCCCGTGGTATGGCCAACCGCGAGATTGCAGATGAGCTAAATGTTAGCCAGCGCACGATTGAAAGCCATGTCAGCAATATGCTGGGCAAGACGGGTTTACACAATCGGACTGAGTTGGCTCGCTGGGCGATTGAGAACAATATGGCCTGAGAGTAGGGGAGTTGTTGGTGAGGTGAGGAGTGAGGGGGCTGTGAGGGGTGGCTCGTCGCTTGCTCTGAATTCTGAGAAGTGTGGGTAATCACGATCTCCGCACGTTGAGACAGCACCAGTCCTGCCGTTTCCACAGAGCGGCGACGATCCAGCCGTTTTCCTCTAACGTATCGGCTACGGGTTTGACCTGATCCAGTAGGATTCCGCTGAGGATACCCCAGGCGCTAGGTTTGGCGATCGCGGTCATACCCGGAATCAGGTCAATAATGACCTCGGCCAGAATGTTGCTGACAATTCCATCCAATGGGGCTGAAATCATCTGAGCCACCTGGTCTACGCTACCCCGGGCAACTTCCAGTTGCTTGGCGTTGATCTGGTTCAGCTCTCGATTTTCCAGGGTGGATTTAACCGCCAGCGGGTCGGTGTCCACGGCGTAGACTTTTTGCGCGCCGAGCAAAATTGCTCCAATGGAGAGAATACCAGAGCCACAGCCAATATCTGCCAGAATCGGACCTTCTCCCTCAGTTTCCTTTTCAAAGGAAGAGCTTAGCCGCATTTCCAGGGATTCCAGGCAAAGCTGGGTTGTCTGATGATCGCCTGTACCAAAGGCGACTCCTGGCTCTAAGCGCAGCAACAGCCGTTCCGACTGTTCGGGTACAGGCAGCCAGGCGGGGTAGATGAGGAAGCGATCGCCCACTTCCTGCGGTTGCCAGTGTTCTTTCCAGGTGCTAGCCCAGTCTTCTTCGTCAATCAGGTTCCACTGAATTGCAGGGGCGGGCTGCCCAACACAAAGCGCATCCTGACGCAGCAATAGCGCCAGTGCCGCTAGGTCCAGCACATGAGCCTGTTCCTGGGGCAAATAGGCATCAATCAGACAGGCGTTTCCCTTTCTCTCGCTGGCGGTTCCCCGGCAACCAAACTCTTCCAGCCGCCAAAAGATGACATCTTCCAGCGCCAGATCGCAAAGAACTTGAATTTCCCACCAGCTATTCGCCATAGAGCGTTGGTTCTCCTGGCTTGCTGATGAAAGAGTTCATAGGCGACTCTTTCCCAACAAAATCCGTGGAATAGTGAACTTATCTGGTGATATAGCCCTACACAGGTGCGCCAGGACATTGGAATTAGAGAGAGATTGGGGGATTCGCCCCAGCTAGGGGTTCCACCCCTGCACCCTATCCTAACCACAATGACTACCGCTATAAGTAACCTATCACCAAACTCTCAGGAGAGCCGGAGCGTTGAGTCCTGAATTTTCAGTGTTGAGTTGTGAGAGTGAACGTTGACTCAAGACTCAACCCTCAAAACTTTTCACAACGTTACTGTGTAGGCATCCCGAATCCCCGTAACTTTCAGGATCTCGCTCAAGATTCCTTCAGGAAGGGGATCATCAATGCTCAGCACCATAACGGCATCTCCTCTGACAATCTTACGACCCACTTGCATACTGGCAATATTGACATTGAAACTGCCCAGCAGGGAACCGATCTTCCCGATGATGCCTGGCATATCGCGGTGCAGGGTGAACAGCATGTAACGGCTGGGCGGTACATTGACGGGAAAATCATCAACACTGGTGATTCGCATTTCTGACTCGCCCAGCAAGGCTCCACTAACGGAGTGCTCACCGAGGGAGCCCTTCGCCGTCAGCAGCAATGACCCGGTATAGTCCCGAATGGAGGCGTCGCGGGTTTCAATTACATGGATGCCGCGCTCTTTGGCTTCCAGGCTAGCATTGACGTAGTTGACTCGCTCCTGTAAGGCATGGGAGAGTAAGCCTTTCAGGGCAGCGACGACGATAGGCTGGCTCTGGTTGGTGGCGAGTTCGCCCTGAAGCCGAATGTTGAGGGACTCGATGCGGCCACCGGCCAGTTGGGCAACCAGATTTCCCAGGGTTTCTGCCAGTTGCAGGTAGGGACGCAGTTGTTCCAGCAGGTCAGGGCGCAGGCCAGGAATGTTAACAGCGGAGCGGGCGGGTAGACCCAGCAGCACATCCCGGATTTGCTCAGCCACGTCGATCGCCACATTTACCTGGGCTTCTTCGGTGGAGGCTCCCAGGTGCGGGGTCATCACAATTTCTTTGCCCAGTTCTTTCAGGGGAGAGTCCTTTAAGGGTTCCTCTTCGTAAACATCCAGAGCGGCACCAGCAATTCTGCCCTGCTTCAGAGCTTCGGCTAAGGCTGCTTCATCGATAATGCCGCCACGGGCGCAGTTGATGATGCGGGTGGTAGGTTTCATCTTGGCGATCGCCGCTGCATTGATGAGATGCTTAGTCTCTGGGGTTTTAGGAATGTGCAGCGTGATATAGTCCGATTCCTGGAACAACAGATCCAGTTCAACTAGGCGACAACCTAGCTGTTCGGCTCGTTCATGGGAAATGAAGGGATCGTAGGCCAGCAGTTTCATTCCCATGGCGCGCGCTACCGTAGCTACATGGGCCCCAATCTTGCCCAACCCGACAATGCCCAGTGTCTTTTTGTAGACTTCAACGCCAGTAAAACTTTTGCGATCCCACTTGCCACTTTTAACCGATTGATTGGCATCCGGGATGTAGCGCGACATCGCCATCATCAAGGCCAGAGTGTGTTCGGCAGCGGCGATTGTATTTCCTTCTGGCGAGTTGACAACTACGATCCCCTTGCGGGTGGCTGCCATCACATCAACGTTATCGACACCCACCCCAGCTCGCCCAATAATTTTAAGGTTATCACCTGCTTCGATGACATCTTTGGTTACACGAGTACCGGAGCGGATCATCAATGCATCGTATTCTGAAATCGTGCGAATGAGATCATCGGGAGATAAATCGGTTTTAACGTCAACTTGAGCAACCTGGGAGAGGATATCAATCCCAACCTGATCAATAGGATCTGAGACTAGAACTTTAGGCATGGCAAACTAGGGGAAATTAAACAGAAATGTGCCTTGGAAAACAATGCGGGAGCCATTTAACCAGCGACCACTCTCAAGAGGTCTTAGTGTTAAGACTAAAGACTTTTTTCGTTGAGGAAGTATGAACAGTAGCTGATAGGCAGAATCTTTAAATTACGTTATTTTGAGCATCAATTGATTGAAAAAGCCTGGATCTTTTAATTTGTAATCTTGTCGACTTGCACTGGTAGGCTGATAGTTGAAGCTTGCTGGTGATCCCATGAATTACCTTGTTGCTGTGCTGAGCGATCGCATCCAGGCAGAAGCTGCTTACTCTGCCCTGGAGAAAGAGGGTTTGCCTATGGAAAATGTTGCCATCCTGGGACGAGGGTATCAGAGTGCTGATGAGTATGGCTTGATTGATCCCAAAGAAGAGGCTGGAAAATTAGCGAAGCTGATGTCTTCCTGGCTCATTCCTTTCGGTTTTGCAGCTGGTTTTATCTTCAACCTGATTACCGGGCTCAAGACCTTTGCCTGGGCCGGGGAAATGGGTAATCATCTGATTGGGGGGGTATTGGGAGCGATCGCTGGAGCTATGGGAAGCTTTTTTGTGGGCGGCGGTGTGGGGCTGATTGTAGGCGGTGGCGACGCCCTACCTTACCGCAACCGTCTGGATGCCGGAAAGTATCTGATAGTGGTGAAGGGCTCCGACGCTTTAACCAGACGAGCAACCAGCATTTTGCGCCAGTTTAACCCTGAGAATATTCAAGGCTATACCGATCCAAAGGCGTGATGGAGTAGAAGGAGGAGTGGATGGGCGAATAGGGACCGGGGACTATGGAAGTTTTGAGTTTTGAGTGCTGGGTGTTGGATGCTGAGTAAATATCTAACTCCAGCCCCCCAGCCTCTAACTTCCAGTCCCCAATCCCTTCCCCTCCTCCCCCGCACTTAACTAACCAACTAACAACCAACAACTAACCTGGGTTTAAGATCGAGGTGCACCTTTTTATAAACCCTGTAGCTGGTAACGCGATTGGATACTTTGGGCGCGACTTCCCCTCCTATAGCAGGGCTGGATCTGAAAACCCTGTTTCCGTTTGAATTAGATGACTTTCAGTTGCAGGCGATCGCTGCGCTGGAAGCCGGGCGATCGGTGGTGGTTTGTGCCCCTACGGGTTCGGGTAAGACGCTGATTGGGGAATACGCAATTCATCGAGCACTGGCTCAGGGGCGACGGGTCTTTTACACCACTCCCCTGAAGGCACTCTCTAATCAGAAATTGCGGGACTTTCGGGATCAGTTTGGAGCAGAAATCGTGGGGCTGCTGACTGGAGATGTCTCGATTAACCGCGACGCGCCCATCCTGGTGATGACGACGGAAATCTTCCGCAACATGCTCTATGGCACTCCAATTGGAGAGGTGGGAACTTCACTAATTGGGGTTGAGACCGTGGTGCTGGATGAGTGCCATTACATGAACGATCGCCAGCGCGGTACCGTATGGGAAGAGTCGATTATCTACTGCCCGCCCGAAATTCAACTGGTTGCCCTGTCAGCGACGGTTGCTAACAGTGACCAGTTGACGGACTGGATCCAGCAGGTGCATGGACCAACCGAACTGATCTATTCCGATTTCCGCCCGGTGCCTTTGCGGTTCTACTTTTGTAATCCCAAGGGGCTGTTTCCCTTACTGGATGACAGCCAGCAGCGGATGAATCCCCGCCTCAAGCCCAAGGGCGGTAAAGGCAGCGTCAGGGGGGGGAACCGCAGAGGTCCCAGGCAGGAAAGTCCCAATCTGGCCTATGTGCTGTCTCAGCTTCAGCAGCGGGATATGCTGCCTGCCATCTACTTTATCTTTAGCCGCAAAGGCTGTGACCAGGCGGTTGCTGAGGTGAGCAAGTTGCCCCTGTCGCTGGTGAGTGAGGATGAAGCAGCCCGATTGAGAACTCAGGTGAATGAATTCCTGGCCCGCAACCCGGAGGCAGGGCGGGCTGACCAGATTGAACCGCTTTACCGGGGCATTGCCGCTCACCACGCTGGAATTTTGCCCGCCTGGAAAGCTTTGATTGAGGAATTGTTTCAGCAGGGGTTGATTAAAGTCGTGTTCGCCACGGAGACGCTGGCGGCTGGAATTAACATGCCTGCCCGGACAACGGTGATCTCCAGCCTGTCCAAACGAACCGACTTGGGCCATCGGTTGTTGAATGCTTCGGAGTTCCTGCAAATGGCGGGACGGGCGGGGCGGCGGGGCATGGATAGCCTGGGACATGTGGTGACAGTGCAAACGCCCTTTGAAGGAGCACGGGAGGCAGCCTATCTGGCAACGGTGGGAGCCGACCCGCTGGTGAGTCAGTTTACGCCCAGTTACGGCATGGTACTGAATCTGCTGCAAACCCACACCCTGGAGGAAGCCAGGGAACTGATCGAGCGCAGCTTTGGGCAATATCTATCAACCCTGTACCTGCGTCCCCAGCAGGAGACAATCGCCAACCTGAAAGCCGAACTTGCCCAGATCGAGTCCCAGCTAGAAGCGGTGGATTGGGATCTGCTGAACCAGTACGAGAAACTTCAGGAGCGCTTGAAGGAGGAGAAGCGACTGCTGAAATACCTGCAAGACCAGGCAGAGGAAGTTCGCACCAGCGACATGCCCATCGCCCTCTCCTTCGCGGTTGCCGGAACTGCTTTGAGCCTGAAGGGAAAACATATTCCCGTGGCCCATCCTTTGCCTGCGGTGCTGGTTGCCAAGGTGCCCAGTTCAGGACAGTTCCCCTACCTTATTTGTCTGGGACAGGATAACCGCTGGTATGTAGCCTCGGTGAGCGATGTAGTGAGCTTGCGGGGAGAAATTCCCCGACTGGCAGAGGTGGATCACCTGACGCCGCCTGCCGAAATGCCGCACAAGCCAGGGCAATCCCGTAGCGGGGATGAAGAGACGCGAGCCATCGCCCGTCGGATTCCTGCCATCCCCTCGCCACTGGAAGAAGCCTCAGAAGTGGTGGATCAACTGCAACGCCTCTCAGTCGTGCAGGCCCAGATTGAGATGCATCCTGTGCATCAGTGGGGGAATCGAACCACCATCCTGAAGCGACAGAAGCGAGCGGCGGCGATTCGGGAGGAGATTCGCGATCGTGAAGAAAAGCTGGGTCGCCAGTCCCAACGCCATTGGGAAGAGTTTCTCAGCCTGATTGATATCCTGCAAAGCTTTGGCTGTTTAGACGGTCTGATCCCCACCATCACGGGACAGGCCACTGCCGCCATCCGGGGTGACAATGAACTCTGGCTGGGGTTGTCGCTCATGTCGGGCGAACTGGATGATCTGGAACCTCATCATCTGGCTGCTGCCTGTGCTGCTCTCGTTACCGAAGTCTCCCGTCCCGATAGCTGGACTCGCTATGACCTTTCTGCCGAAGTGGAAGAGGCTCTGGCTGGACTTCGGGGAATTCGCCGCCGTCTGTTTCAGCTTCAGCGCAAACACCAGGTGGTTCTTCCTGTCTGGCTGGAGTATGAACTGGTTGGGCTGGTTGAACAGTGGGCAATGGGTATCGATTGGCTTGAATTGTGTGCTAACACGAGCCTCGACGAAGGGGATGTGGTCAGAATTCTGCGTCGCACCCTTGATTTTCTTTCCCAAATTCCCCATGTCCCCCACGTTTCATCCCAGCTAAAAATCCAGGCCCGTGAAGCCATTGCCCTGCTGGATCGTTTCCCGGTGAACGAAAGTGTGGAGTGAAGCGGGCTATTGAGGTTTTGTCACTGCTGGACGGTTAGTATTTGCCAGGGGCAGTATCAGACGGCTGAGGATGCGTTCGTCTTCCAATTTGTAAAGGTCGAACTCGCCGCCAATCTGCTTCATCAGGGATTGGCAAATCAACAGGTGCAGCCCAGGCGGTTGATCCAGGGGGGAAGGGGCGAGCAGGTCGATGATCTGCCCCGCTTCTAGATCCTGAATCAGACGGGGATCTACTTCGCCGTTGTCAGTGATGGAAAGTTCGAGCCAGCGGTTATCGATCTGACGGCACCAGATATCGATGCGGTTACCGGGCTGCGATCGCTCACAGGCAATCATCAGTAGTTCGTAGAGCACTAGTTCGATTTTGACGATATCGCCACTCACAGTGAGGTTGCTTTCGTTGTGAACCTGGGACCAGAGCTGGCGTTGCTTGATTACAATGTCCACCCGCTCAAGTGCCCGTTTAAGCAGGGTAATGAGGGAAATGGTTTGGGGGAAGGTGCGCAGCCGCCAAAACTCATGCTCAACCAGTTGGGGCAAGGTTCCGATACAGTCATTGAGTTGCTTCAGAGCTTGCTGCTGACGGGTGACAAAGAGTGGATCTTTGGGATTATCTATCTGGTTCAGCCGCTGCAGACTGGTGCAAAGCGAGCGATAAAGTTCTTCCAGGCGGCGGTGTTTGTACCAGTTCAGACGCTCCAGTTCTTCTCGCTGAAGCGTCAGGTTATGGGTCAGGCTAATGTAACGACGAGACCAGGCAAGCTGGCTGACAAGCGTTCCAAAGGCGCTCAGGTGGCGTTCTGACCAGCGGCGATCAGCTACATCCGCTACCAGTACAAGGCCAGTCGGTTCGTGCTCTGGAGCGGTCCTTAACGCCATGGATAGTACCTGACCAATGCCTGCCCCACACAACCACTGGCGAGTGTCAGCGGGAATGTCGTTGATCGCAAGCGGCAGCAGGCCATCACTCTCCAGCGTCCACCCAATCAGGGCATCCGTATTTACCGGAATCACCATGTCCAGGTTAAGGGCAAAGCGATCGTTGGTGATGATGGGGGTCGAAATGCGCCCGGCTCCCCGACCGGGAGACCAGGTAATCAGAGCAACCAGCGGCACTTGAAGTACCTGGGAAATCTGTTGCAAAGCCGCCTGTTCCAGCACTTCTAACTGGTGGGTCTGCTGAATCATCGTCAGCCCCCACTGGATGGTTTGCATAATTTTCTGCTGCTGTTCGTTCTGTTTCTGAAGCTGCCACTGGTGCAGAATCAGGCCAATTTGCTGACTCACCACCCGCACCAACTCCCGCTCGGTACGGCTCCAGGTGCGGGGAGTTTCGTGGCAGAGAACGACTAACCCTTCCAGCGATCGCCCAGTCGCCGTGTTACAGACCAGCAATGCCCGCACCCCCAACTCCAGCAGGCGATCGCGCCATGCTAGCAGGCGCAAATCTCCATCCAGGTTTTCGATTCCAATTGCTTCTGTACTTTTTTCGAGTAGCTTGTGATCGGTATCATTCAGTGCATCTAGAGGAGTTGTCAGATGGCGGCGGTTGCTGGGCTGGCTCTGGTAGCAAATTTCAAACCGGGCCTGGTCTCTGTCGTAGAGCAGAACCAGAAACCGCTCAGCCCTCAGCCGCTTACAGAGCTTATCGGCTGACAGTTTAAGAGTTGCCTTCCAGTCATCGTCGTTATAAATCGAGCGGGCAATTTCAGCCGTCAGCACCTGATCGGAGCGGATCTGATCGATGGATTGTTCCATCTCATCCAGGGGTGCAATCAGGGCAATGATCTGGGCGACACCCCGGATGTAGTTTTTCTCCTCCTCTTCCCAGATGCGCGGCTCATTTCCCTCCACCGCCAGAAACCCCAACAGTTCATTCTGAAACAGGATGGGAGCCGCCAGTAGCGATCGCGCCCGAATTTGCTGCATTAAACGGCTGGTTGTATCAGCCTTAAGGGAACTGTGGGCTTCTCCGATGGAAACAATCTGATCCGAAATGAGAGCATGGTAGAATCCACTCACTTCCTGCACAGTAATTCCTGAAGCAGGTTGACTGGCTTCTCCAAACCCCGTTGCCTTTTGGCGATTACCGATTCTGCGCCAGAAATAGCGCCGCTCCCGCTCGAACCAGTAGACACTGGTGCGGGTAGGCTGAATAAACTGGTGCGTCTCCTCCACAATCGCTTCCAGACGGGCACCCAAACCGGGAAGCGATCGCAGCTTCGTCAACAGTGCCAGCAATGGCTGATCGGGGCGTTTCGTTTGCTGCCGCTGCCATTCCACCTCAATCTGGTAAAGGGCTGCTCCCAGCCCCCCCAAAATCATTGATAGCCGTGCTTTTTCTTCCGTTTTGGGCGATATTCCCCAGTGGGGCGTACCCAGCAGTGTGACACCATAGCAGCGATCTTTGTAACGAATTGGAAAGATGACGGTGCCCTGGATATTAAAGTTTTGGGCCACCTTACGCCACTCCCCCGCCCGCAGTTCTTCGCGCAGGTCTGGTACGGCCAGCGGGCGCTGCTGAATTACCACCTGCTCCAGAATGTCACCTGGATTCAGGACAAATCGCTGCTTCAGGAGCCCCAACTCCCCTGATGGCGTCACTCCCCCTTTGCCATACAAACGATGCTCCAATCGATCGTAAAGCCCGATCCAGATCAGGTCGTAATCAAACTCCGACCGGAGGTAGCCCAAAACCGTATCAATTAAAACATCTGAATTTTCTTCTTCCCGTAGGGTTTGTAGAACACGCCCCAGGGTAACTAGTTGTCTGTCATACGGGACGTTTGGCTCTTTCGGTTGAACCATGTTTTCAGCGGTGAATACGCTAATACAACTAGAGTAATCAGCAGGACCGGTGGCATGCAAAGATAGCTTGCGTAAAAATTTACACGGAAACCCGGCTAGCCCGGCAATCCGTTCGACGGCTCCATACTTGTCACCAGATTCCTACCCCTGCTATAGCATTCCTTACATCCTAGTTGGTTTCTAATCGTTCAGATGGATATTTATCAGACTGCCATCCGTCCAATTTTATTCTCAGGGCTAAAAGCCGATCCGGAGTGGCTTCATCAACAAACATTGAAGACCCTGCACTGGTTGGATCAAAATCGCGATCGCCCCCCCACCCGCTGGCTCCGCCATCAAATGCGTCAGGCTTATAGTCTGACTGACTCCCGTTTGACACAACCCCTCTGGGGCTTAACCTTCCCCAACCCCCTCGGCCTGGCTGCCGGGTTCGACAAAGACGGAATCGCCTCTGGCATCTGGGCAGACTTTGGCTTTGGCTTCGCCGAACTGGGCACTGTCACCCTCCATCCCCAACCGGGCAATCCCCGTCCCCGACTCTTCCGCTTACCCCTCGACCAGGCCGTCCTCAACCGGATGGGATTCAACAATCAGGGTGCGAAACAAATGGCACAAACCCTGAGCCAACGATGGGGAAATTGGCAAAGTAAACAGGACAGAGCCAGTCCTTCTCTCCCC
>JAIMBL010000116.1 GCA_023511615.1 Leptolyngbyaceae cyanobacterium HOT.MB2.61 | reverse complement strand
CATCGCCACCCCCGACCACCAGACCTTTGTTGAAACCTTGCGCTCCTCCTCCCCAGAAGCGTGATCTACCTCGACTACCACGCCACCACCCCCGTTGATCGCCGAGTTGCTGATCGCATTCACCACTACATGACAGAAGAATTTGGCAACGCCAGCAGCACTGACCATGCGTGGGGCGATCGCGCTGAAGCTGCCATCAAGCAAGCCGCCAAACAGGTTGCCGACCTGATCGGAGCCTCACCAAAAGAAATTATTTGGACATCTGGTGCCACCGAAAGCATCAATCTCGCCATTCAAGGCAGCCTTCTTGCTCCCCTCTCCCGCTCTGGGAGAGGGGCTGGGGGTGAGGGCAAGCTTTTTGGGAGAGGGGCTGGGGGTGAGGGCAAGCATCGCATCGCACTAATGCCACTCGAACACAAAGCCGTCCTCGATACTTGCCGTGCTTTGGAGAAGCGAGGTTGGGCTGAATTGGTTTATCTCCAAGTAGATTCCAAAGGTAGGCTTAACCTGGAACATTTAGAGCGAGTCTGTGCGGAGGGGGTGTCCTTGCTTTGTGTTATGGCAGCGAACAACGAGATTGGCAACATCTATCCCATTCAGAAAATTGGGCAAATTTCTCAGCACTACGGCATTCCTTTTCTGTGTGATGGCTCTCAGGCGGTCGGCAAGATTCCCGTTCAATTTGAAGCGTGGGGCATCACCTACCTGGCAATCTCTGCCCACAAGTTCTACGGACCCAAAGGAGTTGGGGCACTGGTTGTGCGTAAAGGCTATCACTTGGAGCCACTGATATTTGGTGGTGGTCATCAGCGAGGAATGCGATCGGGTACGCTGAACGTTCCAGGGATTGTGGGACTGGGAGAAGCTTGCCGGTTGCGATCGCTCGAAATGGAAGAAGATGAGCGGGCGATCGCTAGTAAGCGTGATAGATTGCAGAGAATGCTTCTGGAGAAAATTCCTAATCTTGTTGTTAATGGGGATATTGAGAATCGGCTAGCTGGAAATCTTCACATCTCAATCCCAGGTGTTCCCAACAGTGCTGTGATTGCTAGAATTCGTCACAAACTTGCGATCTCAACAGGTTCAGCTTGCTCATCCGGCGTAGAAGCTCCTTCTCATGTTCTGCAAGCATTTTCCTTGCCGGAAGAGATAGTTGATGGTGCGCTTCGTATTGGGCTAGGAAAATTTACCACTGAAGAAGAAATAAATGCTGCAGCGGAGATTCTTGTAGAAGCGGTTACCAATATTCAACAGTTATCTTCAGCCAAACCTCTAAGACTAGGAAACTAAACACCCTAAACTCCAATGTTTGCTGGTCTGACTGTGACTACGTGGTAAAAGAGCCGAATTGGAGGAGCGAAGGAATCAGAGTTTCAGAGTTTGTAGCGGAAAGGTTATTGTTCTTGCGGCGGAAAAATTATAGCGGTAGTCATTGTGGTTAGGACAGGGTGCAGGGGTGGAACCTCTGGCTGGGGGCGAAGCCCCCACTCCCTCTCTAATTCCAATGTCCTAACGCACCTGCGTAGAGCTGGAGGGAGAAAATAGAAGGAGGAGAGGAGGGGGGAAAGGGGAGGGGAGGGATGGAGGGATGGAGTGCCCCTCAACTTCATTAACAACTAACAACTACTCCTCATCTTCTTACCTCTTACCGATATACCCCCACTTTTCCCCCACCTGGACTCTGGCCATGCCTTCGGAGAAGGGTCCGGCATTGTCAAAAATTGCTGGGATGGTGAAGTGGCCGGATGGGTTAATGTAGCCCCATTTCCCGTTTACTTTTACAGCGGCCAGTCCTTCCGAAAAGTTGCTGGCGAAGTCAAATTGGCGATTGAACATCGGTTGGCCGGATGGGTTGATATAGCTCCATTTCTCCCCAGTCTGCACGGCGGCGAGTCCCTGGGAAAAGTCTGAGGCAAAGCTGAACTGGGGTGGAATGGCGATCGCCCCTTTGCGATTCACATAGCCCCATTGATCACCAATCCTCACCCGTGCCAGGGAACCAGAAAACGAAAATGCACCATCAAATTGGGGAGAAATTTCAACTCGTTTACTTTTGCCCAGGTAGCCCCACTTTTTGCCCTGACGGATGACGGCCATTCCTTCTGCGAATTCCCAGGCGTCATCAAATTGGGGAGGGATGACCAGTTTCCCGGAGCGATCAACATAGCCATATTTACTGTTCAGTTTCACCGCTGCCAGCCCTTCAGAAAATGCTGTTGCCAGTGCAAACTGTGGCTGAATTACCACCTTGCCTGACTTATCCACATAGCCATACTGACGCCCCTTGCGCACAGCAGCTAAACCATTTGAAAATCGGGAAACCGCATCGTAGGGGCTGACGAACAGTTGTCCTTTCTGGTCAATGAACCCGTGAATCCCGTTAAACCGAATGACTGCCAGCCCTTCAGAAAAGGATGACATGCCACTGATTTCCAGATCTGGCTTCACCACCACCCTGCCATCCCGGTTAATGAAACCATAAGTACCTTCAAACCCGACCAGCGCTAACCCCTCAGAAAAGTCTGAAGCACTGTCAAATTGGGGAGGAATCCCATTAGTCTGAGTTTGAGCAATATCACTAGATGGCACAGGAGCGGTTTGCGCAGGAGGAACGGGTTGCAGCTCATCTCCTGTCAGTCTAACCTGTCTTCCCTGCCCTGTCTGGACGCTGGCCATAAGCACAATTGAGCTAAAACCTGCCAGGAGCAGCAGGCTCCTGGTTTTTTGATGGAATGGCATGATAATTGAAGCGGTGAGGAGTGCTGTTTTCTATTATCTCTGGCGGTTTCGGCGAAGGCTCCGGCTTACTGGGAGGGGAACATCAAATAGCATAAGTAGCTGGGTGCAGTTAAATTCAAGATGGTTTTGGGGGTGGAGGGGGGTGAAACCCCCTGCCTGGGGGCAACGCCCCCACTCCCCTTTCTTCCAATTTAATTGTGTTTAATTATGTCTACCTAATTAGTTCCAATGGACGATTTACAAAACTCGTAGCGTACTGGCAATACTACTCACTGAACTCATTAAGCGAATTTCCTCCAGTGCCAGACGGAAGTTACCTTCGCGGACATTGTGAGTCACTACCACAATTTCTGCCCGATCGCCGCGTACATCCGTTTGCACCACTGACTCCAAGCTAACGTTGTGGTTGCCGAAGCTGGTTCCGAGCTTGCCAATTACACCGGGAGTGTCGCTGGTGATAAAGCGGGCATAAAAGCGGGTGATCAGTTCATCCATGGGGGCGATCGCACAGTAGTGCTGATGCGAACAGGCCAGGAGTGGATCAAGTAGGGGAGTGCCATCGGACCGGGTAACTCCGCCCCGTTCTACTTTCAGCAGGGCCGCAATGTTCAGGATATCTGCCACTACAGCGCTGGCGGTGGGACCAGACCCCGCTCCCCGACCGAAGAACATCACCTGGCCAACGGGTTCGCCCTCGATCAAAATCGCGTTGTAAACATCGTTCACACTGGCAAGGGGATGGGCTTTGGGCACCAGGGTGGGGTGAACACGGATTTGTAACTGTTCTGGTTCATCGAGTGAGCGCTGAGGGTTTCGCTTCGCCACCGCCAGCAGTTTAATCACAAATCCCAATTTTTCGGCATAGGCAATATCCGCCGCACTCACCTGGCGGATTCCTTCACAGTAAACTTCTGAAAGCTTGATGCGTCCACCAAAGGCCAGGGATGCCAGAATGGCGATTTTGTCCGCCGCATCGAATCCATCCACATCGGCGGTGGGGTCTGCCTCGGCATAGCCCAAACGCTGGGCATCTGCCAGCACCTCACCAAAATCTGCCCCTTCTAGCTGCATCCGGGTGAGGATGTAGTTGGTGGTGCCATTGATGATGCCGGTGACGGTGTGAATTCGGTTGGAACAGAGGGACTGCTTCAACGGTTCAATCACAGGAATACCGCCCCCCACTGCGGCTTCCAGCAAGACATAAACCCCCGCTTCAGACGCCGCGTCAAAAATCTCTTCGCCAAAGCGGGCAATCGCCGCTTTGTTAGCCGTCACCACATGCTTGCCGTGGGCAATGGCTTTGAGGATGAGCGATCGCGCTGGCTCCAGTCCGCCAATCACTTCCACCACGATATCCACATTGGGGTCAGTGACGATCGATTCCAGATCCGTGGTCAATAGCTCGGTGGGCAGGTCAACGGTGCGGGGTTTGGCGAGCGATCGCACCCCCACCCGATAAATTTCCAGCTCCCGTAACAACGGATGGCGTTGTGCCGGATCCAGCAAAATCTCAACTGTCCCTGTGCCAACCGTCCCCAGCCCCAATAACCCAATCTTGAACGCCACCTTCAACCCCCAAATAACATCGATAGTCTAGACCCCTGCCCTTACCGACGCAGGCAATTCTTGAAGTTCAAACCGATAATTTTCAATCACTGGGTTTGCCAGTAATTGATCACAGGCCCGGTCAAGCTGTTCACGGGCAGCGTCCTCACTGTCTGCAACCAATGTCACCTCAATGTACTTGCCAATCCTGACCTGTTCAACATTTTCGTAGCCCATATGTTTTAGCCCAGATTGCACCGCCGTTCCAGCAGGGTCTAGAACAGACGGTCGAAGAGTAACATAGATTTGAGCCTGATACTTGCAAGCCACAACGTTGTCCCCAGTAATCAACATACCCAGCAAAACCAGCTTAACAGGTGTCAGGTGTCTGGAGTTGTTAGTTGTCGGTCGTTAGAGAGGAAGTAGATGAGTGGAGAGGAAAATGAGTTTTGAGTTTCTACCTCACTTCTCTCTCCTCATCCCTCACTTCTAGTGTTTTCTGCTTTCTTTACTCTTTTCTTTTTTCTTTTTTCTTCCCTTCCCTCGCGTCTTTGACCCAAGAGTGTTATGAAAACCCACCGTACCCGCAGTCAAGAGAGAATCCTGAATATCCTGAAAACCCTCAAACGGCCAATTTCGGCACAGGATCTCTATGTGGAGTTGCGCAATCGTGACCAGGCGATGGGGCTGGCTACCGTTTACCGGGCTTTGGAGGCATTGAAACTGGCGGGAGTGGTGCAGGTGCGGATGATCTCAGGTGGTGGTGAGGCCCTCTATAGCCTTGTTCAGGAAGATAGACACCATCTGACCTGCCTGCAGTGCGGGGGAACGATTCCCATTGATGGCTGTCCGGTGCATGAGTTGGAAGCCCAGTTGAACAAGTCTCATCAGTTTAAGATTTACTACCACATGCTGGAATTCTTTGGACTGTGTACCCAGTGTCAGACGGCGAATGCTGCTGGTAGTGACCCTACAAACTACTAGCCCCTCAAAGTGTGGCTAACTCAACTGAAAACCCCTGTAAATTTTGAGGGTCTTTGCTCCATCGAAATTTTCCTGACAGAACACCAACTAATGGATGCTCAGATTGTTCATTCGGTTCAAACCCTGCTGCGCCAGGCTGCCTCTTTGCTGATTTATCAGTCAGTGCTGCGTGGGGAAGCGGGCCAGGCATTTTGGGAACTGTTGCAGGCGATCCGTTGCGCTGAGCGTAATGTGGCGGCCGAAAGTCTGGATTGCCTTCAGGCTTACGGTCGCTGGTTTATTTCTTTGGCGGCGACTCAACAAAGCTGGCAGGACTATTTGCTGAAGCAGGTCTTGCGAGATGACAATCCGTTCACACGTCAGGTGCAACAGAAAGAGGTTGCTGAGCTACCTCCGGCGTTGATTGCCGCAGTCCGGCATGACCTCCAGATTCTGCAAAGCCTCTATGAGTGTAGTGGAGAGCAACTCAGCCAGTGGGTCAAGGCGGCGTCCCATCTTGCGATAGCCCCTCCCGTCTGGAGTGTAATTGATTCTCCAGAGCTGAATGATCTGAAGTTGGGGTTGGGGTCGGCAAGCTGGGCAGAAGGGCTGGAGCGATTGAGCGCTGTTTACCGCAAGAATGGGGTGGGACTGCTGGCAGAGTACCGCGCGTTGCGGTGGCAGAGGGGTGAACTGGTGGGGATCGCCCATCCTGATCCTGTCAGGGTAACGGATCTGGTAGGGTACGAGGCTCAAAAGGCAGCGTTGCTAAAAAATACCGAATTTCTGCTACGTGGCTATCCGGCACTGAACGTGTTGCTCTATGGCAGCCGCGGGTCTGGTAAGTCGTCTCTGGTAAAAGGACTGCTGCATGAGTATGGGGACAGTGCTTTGCGATTGGTTGAGGTTGCCAAGTCTGACTTAAAGGATTTGCCTGCGATCACTGAGCATCTGCGAAACCAGCCTCAAAAGTTTGTTCTGTTTGTGGATGACCTGTCGTTTGAAGAAGAGGAAGATTCCTTTAAGGCCCTGAAGGTACTTCTGGAGGGCAGTCTAACTGCACGCCCACAGAATGTAATCGTATATGCGACTTCCAACCGTCGCCATTTGATTCGGGAATTTTTTGGCGATCGCCCGCGCCCCAGAGACAACGAAGAAGTCCATGTCTGGGACACCATGCAGGAAAAGCTTTCGTTTAGCGATCGCTTCGGTCTAACCCTGACCTTTGAACCTGCCGACCAGAAAACCTATTTGGACATCGTTCACTATCTGGCCTTGCAGGCAGGCATTACCCTTGATCGGGAAGACCTGGAGCATCGAGCACTCCAGTGGGCAACCCGTCATAATGGGCGCTCTGGACGCACTGCCCGTCAATTTGTAGATTTTTTGACAGGGGAACTGGCTACTTCTAAGTGAGGAGTGAGGAGTGAGAAGTGAGGAGACAGGTGGCAGGACGTGGATGGGTAAGGGCCTGGTTGCTGCCTGTCCGATAGGCACCCTCTAACCACCCAACTCTTCGCTGGCTCGGCTATGAACGGTTTCTTGGAGATGTTCAGCGTGTTGTCGCCCCTCTGTTGCCAATTTCCTGGCTTCTTCCTGAATATTATTGGCAGTGTCTTGTAGGGCTTCAGAGGCTCGGCTGAGGACGTTTTCGTGCAAATTCTCTGCCTGTTGTCGTCCTTCTACCGCCAGTTCACGCGCTTCTTCCTGAATGGTTTCGGCTGATGCGTGCAGGGTTTCAGATGCCCGGCTCAAAACATTCTCTTGAAGGTGTTCTGAACTCTGACGAGCTTCCGTTGCCAGCTCTCTGGCTTCCTCATTTGTGTTCATAATCAATTTCCTGAGTAGGTAGACATCGTTAATTGGAACAAAGGGGAGTGGAGGTGTTGCCCCCAGGCAGGGGGGTTCACCCCCTCCACCCCCCAAAAACATCCTGAATTTAATTGCCTCCAGCTACTTATCCTCGTTTCCAATCGTTCCACCCTCACTCTTGCACGATTCAATCAGTGGGTTAAGAACTACTGACAGAACGATAAAAAATTTAGTCCTTTGAAATAAAGTCTGTATCGCTGGATACCAGTTGGGGAGGCTATTTGTGATGTCGCTAGTGTTCCGTCAGGAAAATTTTGACGGGTTGCAGACCCTCAAAACTTCACCTTCATTCACCTCCACTCCATCACATCTCCTCAAGAAGTGGGTGGAGTGGGTTGCCCTTTCAAGCGTTGCACTCCAAGCTGGATGCCTAACCCAAACAGCCCTAATGAGGCAAATCCAAAAACGCCAGTCCCCAGAGCGCTCATACCGATCACCAGTGTACGCACGGCGGCAGCAATGCGATGGACAATGTAGTTATTGCTGTGGATCGGTTTGGCAGCAAAGGTATGGGCAATGGATGAGGTCATCCGGTAGAGGGCGATCGCAATCACACCTGCAACAATCGCCCCCAGAAAGCAGCGCCATGGACCGAGTTGCTTTTTGTCAGGATCAGAGGCCGAGGAGAGTTCTGATTGAACCTCTGATTCGGAAGATTGAGAAACTTCGCTCATGAAGAAAATTAAGGTGAACCACTGGATCAATTTTAGAGGGGGAGGGGCTGTGGGAGTTATTAGCTGTTAGTCCCTCGATGTTCTGGCCACAACCGCGATTCCATCAACTCGAATGCCATGTCGTCTTAAAGTTTGGGCGGCGGAACGGGCGGTTGCGCCGGTGGTGTAGATGTCATCTAACAACAACACTGGGGTAGAGGGAGGTTGATTACAAAAGGCTTTTCCCAGGCTGAAGGCTCTGGCCAGGTTTTGTTCCCGTTTGGCTGGAGAGAGAGTAAATTGGGCAACGGTTTCTTGGGATCGCTCCAGTCCCTCTAGTGCCAGGGGCTGGCGAGTGAATTCGCAAAAATGCTTTGCCAGCAGATCTGCCTGGTTGTATCCCCGTTGCTGGCGCTTGCGGACATGAATCGGAATGGGAACCACGGTGAGCGGAGCAGGTGGATTGCCAGCCAGCCAGGAAGATGCAAGTTGCTGGGCGAGGGGACGGGCGACCTGGGGCTGATTATGGTACTTAAGGACAGCGATCGCCTGTTTCAGTGCCCCTCGGTAGCTGCCCCAGGCAAATACCGGAGGTTGCCCCGCCTGGAGACGATCTTCCTCCGGTAACTGGCAACGCAGAATTCGCCGCTGGCAATCCTGGCAAAGCTCGTGTGGTGTGGAGCGCTGACATAGCGGGCAATTGGCTTCCAAAATGAATCCTGCCAGTTCCCGGAGCCAGCCAAAGCTTTTCATAAAGATTTTTATCCGGGCTATTATGTCAAGAGTGTAGCTGTTAGAAGTGTGCCCAAAGGTAGACTGGGTGAAGACACCTGGAGGATGTCACCAGTGCCAGCCTGGATCAACGTTCGCTTTCCAAGAATGCCTGCTCACTTGGCACTCCGAACAGCGGTACAGCCTGAACACTCCCAGCTAGCGCGGTATGGCGTAGCGATTCTGGCAGTGCTTCTAGGACTGGGGTTAATGTTGCTGTTGGACCCCTGGATCTCGATGAAGGAGTCACCTTTTGTGGTGTTCTTTGCAGCGGTCATGGTCAGCGCCTGGTATGGTGGCCTGGGGCCTGGGATTTTGGCAACTCTTCTTTCGATTCTGGCAGCCAAGTATTGCTTTATTCCGGTAATTCACACCTGGCAGCTTGGAGATTTGGCGGACCTGGTGCGGTTGATTCTTTTTGTTCTGGTGTCGCTGATGGTGAGTTCCCTCAGTGCAGCGCGGCGGCAGTTGGTTAAAGCCCTGCGAACAGAACGTGACCTGGTATCAGCGGTGGTCAGTACGGCAGGTAGCTTGATTGTGGTACTGGACCGCCAGGGTCGAATTGTGGAGTTCAACCGTGCCTGTGAACGCACCACTGGTTACAGCTTCGAAGAGGTGAGGGGAAAGCGTCCGTGGGATCTACTGTTGCCAGTTGAAGCGGTGGAGTTTAACAAAGAGGCGTTTCAGAAGTTGCGGGCAGGTTTTTTTCCCAGCGAATATGAAGGTGTCTGGATTACGCGCCAGGGCGATCGCCGCTTCATTGTCTGGTCAAATACTGTCCTGCTGGATGATTGGGGATTTGTCCAGTTCATTGTCAGCACAGGCATTGATATAACCGAACGCAAGCAGGCAGAACAGAGCCTGCAAGAAACGAATCAGACATTGCAGGCACTGGTGCAATCCTCCCCCCTGGCGATCGTAGTCCTGGATCGGGTCGGTCGAGTCAAACTGTGGAATCCCGCATCTGAGCGGATGTTTGGCTGGAGTCAGGAAGAAGTAAAGGGCCAGGTTATTCCCATTGTTGCCGATGACAAGTGGGCCGATTTTCAGACTAATCTGGAATCAACCTTGCGGGGTGAAGTGTTGAATGGGGTTGAAATTCAGCGTCGGCGGAAGGATGGTTCCCCGATTGCCGTTGGTCTGTGGACGGCCATGCTGCGCGGTAGTCGGGCTCAGGATGACAGCATTCTGGCTATTATGGCTGATTTGAGCGATCGCAAACAGGCAGAAACCGCCCTCAAACTGAGTCAGGAACGCCTCACCAGCTTTTTTGAAGGGAACATCATCGGCATTTTGTTCGCAGATATTAATGGAGGTATCGAGCAGGCCAATGATGCCTTTTTGGAGATGGTTGGCTACACTCAAGCAGATGTTGAGTCCGGTCGCCTCCGCTGGGACGATATTACTCCGCCAGAATCCCTGGCAATCGATGCCCGGCACATTGCCGAAGCCCTCCAGCAGGGTGCCAGTGTTCTCTACGAGAAAGAATACATTCATAAAAATGGCAGCCGGGTACCGGTTCTGGTTGGTTTTACCCTGTTAGGCGAAGACCGGAGCCAGGCGATCGCCTTTGTGCTGGACTTGACCGAACGTAAACGTCTGGAGCGCACTTTGCGACGTCAAACCGAAAAGCTGGCAGAAGCCAACCGGATGAAGGATGAGTTTCTGGCTGTCCTTTCCCACGAGCTGCGGACGCCGCTCAACTCTATGTTGGGCTGGTCGCGGCTGTTGCAGACACGCCAGTTGGATGCTGCCACTACGAACCGGGCCCTGGAAACGATTGAACGGAATGCTCGCCTGCAAGCCCAACTGATTGAAGACATTCTGGATGTTTCCAAGATGATTCGGGGTAAACTGCGCCTGCAACCCCGTCCAACAACGTTGGAACCTGTCATTATTGCTGCAATTGACGCCATGCGCCCGGCGGCAGAGGCTAAAAAAGTTCAGTTGCAATGCTGGTTTGAGCCAGGAATTGGAAATGTCCTGGGTGATCCGGATCGGTTGCAACAGGTATTCTGGAATTTACTCTCCAACGCCATTAAGTTCACTCCCGAAGGAGGACAGGTAGAGGTTCAGCTAACAAAAATTAGAGCGACTGAGCCATTAACTGATGGCAGCAACACCCTTTTACCGGTTGATTATGCCCAAGTCCAGGTGACCGATACGGGCAAAGGCATCAGTGCAGACTTCTTGCCATTTGTATTTGATCGCTTTCGCCAGGCCGATTCTTCCATTACCCGACCCGATGGAGGACTGGGATTAGGGCTATCTATTGTGCGTCATTTGATTGAATTGCACGGCGGCAGTGTTTGGGCAGAGAGTCCCGGTTTGGGAAAGGGGGCAACTTTTACGGTCAGGCTTCCTTTAATCACTGATCGCATCCCTCACACGTCAGAGCAATCCTCTCTCAGTAGAGGCTCTCATGGAATGGATGAGCAGACCGGTGAGGAAAATCACTCCATCCTCAGTTCGGCCCAATCCCTGATTTCCATCTCCCATTCGGCCCAGAAAAAATCATCCTCCTCAGGAGGAATCCTGGCTGGTTTACGCATCCTTTTAGTGGACGATGAAGCTGATGTGCGCGATATTTTGAGAGCCGCTATGGAACACTACGGAGCGACTGTTGCGATCGCCACCTCCGCCACTGAGGCGTTTAATTTGATTGCTGCTGGGGAAGACAACGATGCACCAGGCTCCTGGAAGCCTGATGTTTTGGTAAGTGACATTGCTATGCCTTTTGAAGACGGTTATTCTCTGATTCGAAAGGTACGAGATTTGCAGGCAACCCGTGGCACGTTTACTCCCGCCCTGGCACTCACCGCCTTTGCCTGTCAAGAAGATCTGGATGAATTACTGGAGAATGGATTTCAGTTACACCTGTCCAAACCCGTTGACCCTAATTCCCTGGTGGCTGCCATTGCTGATTTGATGGGGCGCTCGGGAGAAGTGGATGATTGATGTCTGCTCAGGATTGGGGAAGCTGGACAGTAAAGGTTTCGCCGACTGTAGAGACGCGATCGCCCGGCACCAGCTTTCGTCCCCGGCGAGTTTCAACTGCTCCATTGACCTTCACCTCACCCGCCTGGATCAGTAGCTTTGCCTCTCCGCCAGTCTGCACCACGCCAACCAGTTTTAGAAATTGATCCAGTTTTATCGTGTTTGTGTCAGTCATCCGTTATGTTATGGAATTAACGTTTTGCTACAGACAGCAGAAACTTTATGGATATTGGCAAGTAATACTATTTTGGATTTTGAATTTTGGATTGGGAAATCGTTTTTAGATGACAACTCATACAGACCTGCGTCGGCTGCTACGCCAAATCGACCAGCAAAGCTACAAAGCCTACAACGACCTGAAGGGACGATACGATTTTCCCGAATTTGTGCTCTTGATTGATCGGGTTCAGGGAGATCCCTTCGCCTCACCCAGTCAGTGCCGGATCAGGATGCCGCAAAGCCGGGCAAATTTCCCTCCAGAGCTTTTCAGTAACCCCAGTCGAGCGATCGCTCTGCGTGACTACCTGACTCGCCAGTTTGATCGAGTTGCGCAAACCCTGCGCCAGCGGCGGGGCAGTGGCAGCAGTGGGTTGATTGCCATTACCCAACCCGGACAAGCCATTCTTGATCGCACCGCCGCCCTTGTCAGCGAAACCGAAGTTGAACTTCGCTTTGTGGTTGGGTTACCTGCCTTTGGGCGACGGGTTGCAGGAATTCAAGCCGCAGAGATGTTATGTGATGATTTACCCGAACTGATCGATCGCACCTTGAAGTATGCTGCGCTAGACGCCAAAGCCTTACAGCGCCACATTGAAACTGTCGAGGACGCCGACTGGATCAGAGATCATCTGGTCGAGCAAAACCTGGTGGCGTTCGTTGCTGATGGAGCGATTCTGCCTCGTCAAAGTGGGGTGGATGAACGGCCTCTAAAACAAGACAGTATTGCTTTTCAGGCACCGGAGTCGTTGCGAGTAGAGTTTACCTGCCCAAATCGGGGCAAGATAAGCGGGATGGGCATTCCAGCCGGAGTAACGCTGATTGTTGGCGGCGGCTACCACGGAAAATCGACCCTTTTGAGGGCAATCGAGCTTGGGATTTACAATCATATCCCCGGTGATGGCCGGGAGTATGTGGTCACAAACCCCGCTGCGGTCAAGATCCGGGCAGAGGACGGACGCAGCATTGCCAGAGTTGATATTTCACCGTTTATCAATCACCTGCCGCAGGGGCGTTCTACAACTCAGTTTTCCACCCAAAATGCCAGTGGCAGCACTTCCCAGGCTGCGAACATCGTGGAAGCACTGGAAGCTGGAGCCAAAGTGTTGCTAGTAGATGAGGATACGGCTGCAACCAATTTCATGATCCGCGATCGCCGCATGCAGGCTCTGATTGCTAAAGATAAGGAACCCATTACCCCCTTCATTGACAAAGTGCGCCAGCTTTATACAGAGTATGGAGTGTCTACCATCCTGGTGATGGGTGGTAGTGGTGATTATTTTGATGTGGCAGATACAGTAATTGCAATGCAGGACTTTCAGCCACAGGATGTAACCGACCAGGCAAAGGCGATCGCCCAACAGTATGCCACTGCTCGCGCCCCGGAGGGCGGGCAGGAATTTGGCTCACTCACACCCCGAATTTTGAAATTAGGAAATCCTCCATCGGAGGACGATCGCCCGCCCAAACGCAAAGTCCGTGATCTGGACACGATCGTTTTAGGTCGGGAGGAAATTGACCTGTCTGCTGTGGAGCAAATTGTGGAAACAGCCCAACTGCGGGCGATTGCTGCTACCCTGCTCTACCTCCAGCAGCACTACGTAAACGGTCAGCAAACCCTGCCGGATGTTCTGGATAGCATCATGGCGATTATTCAAACCAAAGGCTTTGATGCACTTACCTTCCTGCCAGAGGGCGACTTTGCCCTGTTTCGTCGGTTTGAACTGGCGGCGGCGATAAATCGCTGGCGATCGCTGCAATGAAGAGGGGATAGGTAGATAGGTTTGTGACAGCTTTGTTAAACACGCACCCAGAAACTCTCAGTAGATCGAAAACTTAGCCTGGGAGGGGGAGGTAAATCGCTGTACTGGGTGGAAAGTGGCTTGCGATCGCCCCACTGGTGATCCACGCTACTGGCGTTGCCGAATTCAGTGGTCATGAAGTGGTAGACGCGATCGGCCACACGCAAATCAACTGGGGTGGTGGCGTGGTAGTCGAGGTAGATCATGGGACTGGTGACTGGAGCGCTGTGACAAAATCCTGGTGGTCGGAGGTGGCGATGCCCTGCTGCAAAATGGTCAGCACAGTGGACAGGTCGCTGGACAGGAACGGAGGGGTGAACCCATGTAGATGACTCCTTCGATCAGTTTGTTTTTTGATCTGAGGCATGGCAGCATAGCGTCGCTCAAATTCGGCGCGGCTGAGGCGATCGCCACTTTCCAGGGGATAGAATAAAGGAGTCGTTCGTCAGAAATCCGTGGTGCAACGCGATCGCGGTACTCACAAAGCTGGTAGAACAAGTCTTCAGCCGTAAACTTGACCTGGCGGAAATCATTGAAGGCAAAATTCCAGGCGGTTGCTTGGCATGGATACTCGAACAATTTCCAATGCAGCAACCACAAAGAAGCTGGATCTTCCAGATAAGGATCCCAACCGTCAGCGCCCAACAATTGCTGACCAAATTCTGTTAGCTGGTCATCCTGTAGCAGCTTAAAGGCAGAACACCAGTACCAGATGGAGCGCACCATGTTCTTTCCCACCCCTAAACGAACCGGGGCATCCTCCCTTAAGAAAATCTCTGAATCGACAGAAGCGCGATCGAACCCCTTCTTCAACCAACTAAAGCGGGGATGAAACGTTTCACGGCGGGCAAAGGTGACGGTTTGTTGCACGTTTGTGTAACGTGCGCGAAGCATAATCGCTCCCTCTGTTGCTAGAGGCAATTGTTGGGGGACCATAACCTATCAGGCAAGGAGATTAGTGCAAATGAACTTACTATCTGGTAATCTTATTATCTGGCAATCTAGTCAGCTTATCTGGCAATCTAGTCAGCAAGAAATGCCCCATTATAATTGACTCATCCACTAAACTTAGCCGATTGAAGTACGGCTAGTCCGCCATGACGACCACTCAGGAAGAACTGGCAACCCTTGCTACAGAGTTGGGTATCTCTCTGCCACCGACTGATTTATGGAGCGATGCCCCCCCTTAGAGTCAGACTTTTGGCGGCAAAATTGCGAGAGCTAGGTTTTGATCCCAATCAGATCTAGTCAACGATAGTGTGAACAGCATTTTCTCTAGTTTAGCGAAATGCTCTCCCCGTTTGAGCAACTTGACACCATCCTATCTACCTGCCAGCACAGCAAGGTAGGGAAGCTCCTGCCAGATGCTTTGTATGTCCATGTCTCGGCCTTAAAATCATTAGACCCGCTGCTCCAGAGTTACGAGAGTGCAGCCAGAGAGATAGCCTCCCGCTCAGAAGGGATCACCCTCGTTAAATTCAGTCTGGAGAAGCCGAGCATCTCCTATCTTTCATACCCGGAGTTTGACAGCGATCCACACCCTGCGCTTCAGTTGAGCATTTCGGAACGAGGCACAGGCACCGAGTTTTCGGGCATCGCGGTTTCGATCGCGGGTCAGTGTTCCGCAAGTTCAACTGGCGAATAAACGGTTTGAAGATTACAAGGAACTGCTCACTCCGTTAATGGCATTCTTCACCGAGCGGGGACGACTGCCAACCTTGGAGGATCTGCCTGAGGCCCAAGCACTCAGTACCGAATTTGGCAATCTGCGACGGGCATTTCAAGTCGTCCTGCAAGCTACGAACCCGCAGGAGTGGGATGCGATTAGCGATCGCCGTCGTCATGACCTCTTGGTTTATCTGGCGTTGAGCCATTTTGGTCGTCGTCCCAAGCTTCGGGATCTGACACCCGTGGTTCAGAACGACATCAAAAGCCTATTTGGTGGCTATCAGCAAGCCTGTGCTGCGGCAGACCTGATGCTGATGAGTTTGGGCAATCGATCGGTAATCGAGGAACATTGCAAGAGTAGTGTAATTGGGCAGAAGCGACCGAATTCATTATGGGTGCATGTGTCGGCGATCGAAGCACTTGATCCGCTACTGAAGCTCTATGAGAGTTGCGCTTCTTGCACGATCGGTCGTCCCCAGGAAGCGAATGTCGTCAAGTTCCACTTCCGTAAACCCAAGATTTCCTACCTGTTCTATCCCAAGTTTGATACTGATCCCCATCCTGCCCTTCACACCAGTATGGAGATTGACCTACGAGATCTCCACGTCCATTACCGGGACTATGACCCCAACGATAACCCACCCCTCCTGCACCAGAAAGATTCGATGGTGACAGCCGACTATCCGCTGTATGAGAAGTTTGCGAAGCTGACCCAACAGGAAGCGGCGTGGGGCTTGCTGGATGATTTTCGCCTGATTTACGACACTCGTGGCTGGCAAAAATGCCTGGAGGAGCATTGCGCAGAGTTGAAAGGGCATCGAGTAGTCTGGCGGAAAGATGCTGATCCCTATCGAGTGAAGTTGATTAAGTCTACACAGCGACAACAAAACAACAGTGTAGCAATTAAGGAGAATCTTCAAACAAAGCCGTCAAATCTTGATAGCCACTCACCACTCTGATACCAATTCTATTTTTATCTGCTACCGATAGAGAAAGGAAGTCATCAGGACAGTAATCATCATAGTCGGGGTGTGCAAAATCGAGATCACTGAAAGCGAAGCAGAACTAAAAGAACTGCTGCGAGAGCAGAAAACAGTGAG
>JAIMBL010000115.1 GCA_023511615.1 Leptolyngbyaceae cyanobacterium HOT.MB2.61 | reverse complement strand
GCACTTTAGCAGACTTGATCCCGCTTGAAAACTAGGCACAGTAAACCTTTGCTGCTTTTTTCAGCAAGCCCTAATTATTGCAGACATTAAACGGGTACAGACTTCCTGTGGTATGGGAGTGCCGCTGTATGAATATCAGGGACAGCGGGATGCGCTTGTGAATTGGGCAGTTAAGAAAGGAGAGCAGGGAGTACAGGAGTATCATCAGGTAAAAAATCGAGTCAGCATTGATGGTCTGCTGACACCGCTGGCGAAGGGAGGGGAATGGGTAGAGGGGGGATGGGGGGATGAGTTTTGAGTTCTAAGTTTTGAGTTCCCAAGCTCACTCCTCTCACCTCACTCCTCTCGATCGTTCTGTCACTTCCCGCGCTCTTTACTTCCCCAACACCTGATAGCTACGATTTCAAAATTTCTAATAGAGCAGCGATCGCCCGCTCCTTCTGGGGATCGGTTCCCTGGGCGTACTCTACGGGAGCGGGGACGACAATATCAGGAGTCACGCCTTTTCCTTCTAGCCGTTCGTTGCCATTAACATAGACATCGGCAACGGCGACGTAGAGCAAACTGCCATCCTTCATCAAAAAGGGGTGTCCGGCCACGACATAACCAGCGGTTCTGGTGCCGATGACGGGGCCGATCTTGTACTGTTGGAAGGCATAGGCGAGGATTTCTTTGGCGCTGCGGCTGCCTTCGTTCACAAGCATAACGACGGGTTTATTCCACTGGGCGTAGCTGACGTAGCGTTTTCCATTACGGGGAATGCTGGTGATGCTTAGGTCACGCTCTTTTGAAAAAATGTTCAGGGCCGTGAGGGGGGCACCGCCCCATCCATCCCGGAGATCCAGGACCAGTCCATCCGCGTTATTGAGGCGTCCATAGAGCAGGTCTTCTTCAAGTTGCTCTTGGTATTGATCGCCTGCATAGGACCAGATATGGACATAGCCAAGCCGTCTTCCATTACGATTAATGATTTGAGTACTGGCTTTTTGGGCGTCTAAGAACATTGTGGTCGCGTCCAGCATCTTGGGGGTCACCTGGATGTCTCGCTGGCTATCGGCTGAAGGAGTTCGTTGAATCCGCAACTTTACAGGGTGGCCGACCTTTTCGAAGGATTGAATTGGGTGGAAGGGGCGCTCATCGGCATTGAGGATTTGGTCGCCCACCTTTAGTCCTGCCTGCGCCGCTGGGCTGCCGTCATAAATGGCGCTAATAAAGGTTTTTCCCTGAATCTCTCTGGTGATGATGCCAATGCCGCTGTATTCAATTTTCCCTTTTGGCAGAAATCGCCGAACGGCCTTCTGCAACTGGGGCGATCGCGGCACGAAAATTCCCAAAACCTGATAATAAGCGGGTTCCTCCGGGATGTAGTAGTAGGTATGGGAGGTTTGTAACTCTGCCAGCATTTGGTTTACGACTGCCGCAAAGGCTTCTCTGGATTTTGCTGCTCTTGCCTGAGGTTCGTAGCTTTTGCGCAGAGATTTCCAATCCACTCCGTTCATCTTTGGGTCATAGAAATTTTCCTGAACCGTTTCCCAAACCTGATTGAATACCTCAATTTGGGTGCGGGTTGCTGGAAACAGAGGCGAAATAAAACTGAAAAGGAACACTAGCGAGAGGCTCAACAGGGTTGCGATCGCCCATCGATAGCGGGAAAGTTTCAAACCGTGCATACGGATTTGCCACCAATTTTTGAGGTTGGGCTTTCTACGGTAGCGAGTTTCAACCCGGTTTGCCTACTGCCGCAAGTGAAGGAGGAGGGAGTGGGTAGTTGGGGGAGTGGGTAGACCTAACAAGGTAATGATGAGTGGCGCTAGCCGCCATCATTCACGACTCAACAATCATTACGATTTGGGCACTACCGGGGGAGTGATGGGGTGGGAGTGGATGAATGGAGGGGTGGATGAGTTTGTCATCAAAGTTTAAGTATTTCCCAGCCCCATCTCCTTATACTCCTTATAAAGGTAGATACGAAGAAATACCACCATTCTTTAACCTGCTGGACGGAGATTAATCATGTAACTGAGGTAACCTTCTTTTTTTCTAGAAAAATGCTTTCATTCAAGTTGCAATTAATCTCTATTCTGGATTATCTAGATTATTGGACTTCAGGTCGCTGACCTCCAACTCCAATCCAGGAGCCTTGGAAAGAGTTCTCAGAGGATTGGATGGTCGAGAGTTGAAAGTCCATTCCTACATTTCAGAGGCAACCATCGACTTGAGGAAAAATGAGTACTACCTGGTTAAATAGGATGCTAATTTCAAGTTTCCATACCCCGCTGTTCTCACGTTTGCAGTTTCCTCCCCTTTTGGGACAGACGGACGTTACCCCAACTACTTCTCCAGCAAATAATATCTTCCAGACATTGATAGAGGATTTGAGTAAATCTCTGCCTAACCTGGTCAGGGCGATTATCATTCTGGCTGTGGGTTGGCTGCTATCTTTACTCATTGCCGCTTTTGTTCGTCAGTTATTAAAACGGACTCAAATTGATAACCGTCTGGCAAACTGGATTTCAGGACGCCCAACGACAGCAGCAGAGGCTCCTCCTGTTGAGAAGTGGATTTCTGGGGCTGTTTTCTGGCTACTGTTCATTTTTACAATTGTTGCTTTCCTGCAAGCCCTACAATTAACAGCGGTTTCTGAACCACTCAATAATTTCTTAAATCAGGTCATTGGTTATCTTCCTTCGCTGGTTGGGGCACTGGCTTTGCTGGCGATCGCATGGGTGTTGGCCACACTGGTCAAACTGGTTGTGATGCGATCGCTGCAAGCATTCAGGATTGATGAGCGGTTGGGACAGCAACCTGAAACACCGCCTCCATCTGCGGATACGACGGTTCCTCCCTCCTCTGCAACTGGGCAACCTGTGCCGCCTGCGGATCAGTTTTCGCTGAGCGAAACCATCAGCAACACTCTGTACTGGTTCATCTTTCTGCTGTTTTTGCCCTCAATTCTAAACACGTTAGGGTTACAGGGAACGTTGCAGCCAGTTCAAGGGCTGCTAAACAGCATCCTGTCGATTATTCCCAATGTTTTAGCAGTGTTCTTAATCAGTGCAGCCGGTTGGTTAATTGCTCAAGTAGTACGTCGGATTGTCACCAATCTCTTAGCCGCCGCTGGAGCTGATCGCCTGGGTGCCCGGTTTGGGCTCGCGCCCACACCCAGTAACCGTTCGCTGTCGTGGATTATTGGCACCCTTGTATTGGTTTTGATCTTGATTCCAACGGCTATCTCTGCCCTCAACGCGCTTCGGATTGAAGCCATTTCGGGCCCAGCCATCAACATGCTGAACCAGATTTTGAATGCGTTGCCGCAGATTTTTACTGCCATTCTGATCCTGATTGTTGCCTATGTCGTCGGGCAGTTTCTGGCTGAATTAGTGACCAACATTCTGACTGGCCTGGGATTCAACAACATCTTCTACTGGTTGGGATTAAAGTCTGAACCTTACACAATCAGTCCCCCTGAGGTGCCACCCGCCCAGCCGGAGGGAGTGATACCAGAACAACCATCTCCCAGGGCAGTTCCCACAAAAACGCCTTCGGAGATTGTGGGAATTGTGGTCTGGATTGGGGTCATGTTGTTTGCCGCGATCGCGGCCATCAACATTCTCAATATTGAAGCACTGACCACTGTGTTTACTGGCATTACGGTGATTTTCGGTCGCATTATTGCCGGTTTGATTGTGTTTGCAATTGGGCTATATCTGGCGAACCTGGCCTTTAATCTGATTGCCAGTTCGGGTGGTCGTCAGGCAAAAATCCTGGGCCAAACTGCGCGAATTGCGATTATTGTGCTGGTCTCGGCCATGGCTCTGCAACAAATTGGGGTGGCCAGCGACATCATTAACCTGGCGTTTGGGTTACTCCTGGGGGCCATTGCAGTTGCGATCGCCCTCGCCTTTGGCTTGGGAGGACGGGACATCGCGGCTGAGCAAATTCGTGAATGGCTGGCCTCTTTTAAGCGAGGAGATATAGGGCGGTAATGGATAGCGAGTAATTGTGTGAGGAGTGAGGGGGTCGATGGAAGTTCCCTAACCTCCTACCCTTCCACTCCTTTCTCCTCCTGACTACTCACGAGGACAGTTGTAAGAGATTGCTCATATCGGGCCCCGCAGGGATAATCCCGCCTGGATTAAGGGGAAACAGGTTGCCGTAGTACTCCTGTTTGACGGCTTCCAAATTGCAGGTTGCTGCCACTCCTGGAAGCTGGTAAAGATGGCGCAGGTAGGCTCCCAAATATTTGTAGTCCTGAATACGGCGACGATTGCACTTAAACAACCCGTAGTACACTGTATCGAAGCGAAATAGGGTTGGAAACAGGCGCACATCGGCTAAGGTGAGGCGATCGCCAGCCAGGTAGTGGTTGGTTTCCAATGTTTGTTCAATTTCATCCAAAGTTGCGAATAATTCTGCACAGGCTTTGTCATAAGCTTCCTGACTCTGGGCAAAGCCACAGCGATAGACACCATTGTTGACCGAGGCATAAATCTTTTCATTCCAGCTATCAATTTTGGGCCGCAATTCTTCTGGATAGAGATCTAGGGTAGGGTTTTTAGCAAATTCATCGAACTCTGAGTTCAGCATAACGATGATTTCTGAACTCTCATTGTTGACAATTTTCCTTGTTTCCGTGTCCCACAGCACCGGAACCGTACAGCGTCCGGTGTATCCAGGTTGAGCCAGTGCATAAAGCTCCGCCAGAGTGCGACAGCCTTCTTCTGGTTGGTCAAAGATCCAACCACCCTCAATCGGTGATGGCGATACCACCGTCATCGGAATGGCATCTTCCAACCCCTTGAGTGCCCGCGTTAACAGTGTGCGATGGGCCCAGGGGCAACCCCAACCGACATAAAGTTTGTAACGTCCTGCCGCAGGTGGGTAGGCTGGAGTTCCGATAAAATTGCGAAATTGACTGCTGGGACGGATATATTCTCCTGAAGGGCTGCGGGGAGCAAGCTTTGACATCATGATGTGCCAGAGCGTCGTCCACACAAACTTGCCCGACTGGATGATGAGTTTAGGCGGCAAGGCTTTTTTCATCCGTAGATTCCTGTCGATTTCAATGCCGATTAATCACTTTCGTAATACTCTGAATTGTAATAAGCCTTATAACCCGAAAAAAGGTTATCCAAACCGCGAACCAGGACGTAAACTGCTGCTAGCATTAAAAGCCACTGGCTGGGATCCACAATTGCTAAACCAACCGCATGCCATATTGACACCACTGCGAAACAAACTTCGATTAATCCATATAACAAGCGCCGCTTTTCACGGAGCCAGTAGAAACCAGCTCCAAGGATTACAAAACAGCCAACTAGAAGTAGCTGGGCGGCTGGCAGATGGGATAACAGCCGCCAGGAATTCGAGACAATAGTTGGGCCAACCTGATACAGAAAATAAAACAAAACACACAGAATTACCGCAGTCAGCACAAATAGACCTAAAAATATCCGCCCAATTCGCTGTGAAAACTGGGAAGACTCTTCATCATCTTCGGAACCTAAAAAGTTAGGGAAACTCCAATCATCAGAAAAACCAAACGGTTCATCATCCTGGTTACCAAAATCCATTTTTGAAATCCCTATTTAGACTAAAAAAAGCAGTTTATATTGACCAACCTTCCGGTTGGGATCACAAAAACTGGTGATGGCATTTAGTTTAACAATCAGATTTTGGGCTGAGCCGCCTTTATCTATTTCAAAAATATTTCTTTTTTTATCTTGCTGAACAGATTTTTGATGGTTAACGTTGTGACACGAAGTCTGGTTAAACCTGGAATGCTCGCTGGATGGCTTGTTTGATGATCGAAAAACTCGTTAACTTCATTCAAAATGATGTTTAAACGTTGCGTAATGTTTTCAGCCCGGTGTTCTGCCAGAACTGATTCGGAGAGAGTGCGCGGGGTGGGGGATGCGATCGCCCTCAAAATTCGTTGCACATCATACTCTTCTGAATAACTGGCAATTTTATAACAGTTGAATCCGGGATCTAAATAATCCGATAGTCCGCCGTTGAGGCTGGAAAAGACCTGACAACCACAGGCCAGTGCTTCCATCGGTTGCAGCCCAAAACCCTCGCTCACTCCTTGCTGCGCCCAATATTCCGCAGAGTCGTAAAGATAAACCTTTGCTCGATTAAACAGTTTGTTTAAATCCCCTACATAGGAATCAATCACCATAATACAACATTGTTTTTTTAACGCTGGAATCAGCCTTTTCATTAAATACTCAGATGATTTTCGAGCATGAACTAATACATCAATGTCACGCTCAAGGTGAAGATTTTGAAATTCATCTGAAATCTCATTAGGTAAGTAATAAATCAATGAATTGGGAGATTGCTGACCCCAGTACCCCATCGTATTTCGACTCACAGTGATGATTGGAATTTTAGAAGGAAGTCGAAATCCATACCCTGCACTGTGAGCATGATATACCACATGGCAATGCTCCAGTTTAGGTACCAGTTTAGCAACATCAAATCCCCAGCTAACGACAAAGATAATATCATCCAGATTCTTTGCCTTTAATACATCCTCTAAGTACAGCGTGTCTTTCTCCCGCTGGCGGTAAGTGACAACGGTTGCATTACAAACTTGCTGCGCCAGCCTGAGTGTTTTGAGCTCAGCCCACAGTCCACCACAGGCAAATTTCCTACCCGTTCCTGGCAGCAGGAAATACAGTGTTCTCATGAAATCGGACTCTCCTGCGCGATCGCTCCGTCCATTAGCCTATCCGATTTAGGCTCATCTACAGGCAATAATATGGGCAGAGGTTTGGTGAGTGTCGCAATGAACCATGATCTAGTTCCTGCCTCCTAACCCCTAATCCCTTAAAGAGTGCGGTTACATCTGAGCCTTGTTAAGATGTTTCTCTCCTGACTACAACAATGCGGCTGCCCGTTCTGCCAAACTGGAGCGCTCACCCTTCAATAAGGTGACGTGACCCGCCAGCGGTTCTTCCTTAAACTTTTCCACGATGTAAGTGAGACCATTACTGGCCGCATCCACGTAGGGGTTATCAATTTGATCGGGGTCGCCTGTGAGTATTACTTTGGTACCTTCTCCAGCACGGGTGAGAATGGTTTTAACTTCGTGGGGAGTTAGATTTTGAGCCTCATCCACCACAAAAAACTGCTTGGGAATGGTCCGTCCGCGAATGTAAGTCAGGGCTTCGATTTGCAATAAGCCCTGCTCAATCAATTCTTCATGGCCCCGTCGCCAGTGGGCTGGTTTACCCATTGATTCCTGGGTGCCAAAGATGAGATCAAAATTATCGTAGAGGGGTTGCATCCAGGGCGTCAGTTTTTCACTGATATCTCCTGGTAAATAGCCAATGTCCCGTCCCATTGGCACCACCGGACGGGAAATCAGGAGACGGCTGTAGATGTTTTCATCGGCCACTTTCTGGAGGCCAGCAGCGATCGCCAGCAGCGTTTTTCCAGTTCCTGCCGTTCCCACGAGCGTCACCAGTTGAATCGAATCTCGCAGCAGCAAATCCAGCGCAAACTTTTGTTCCCGATTACGGGGATGAATCCGAGAAACCCCATGATGGGGGATTTTTAATAACGGAATAATCTTGCCGCTTGCTCCCTCCACGATGGCAAGGGCCGTATGGGAAGGATTGGCCTCATTGATCAGAGTTAATGCCTGATTTGGGAAAAAGGGCTGGTCGAGGGAGATTTCCCCCCGCCTGAAAAGTTGATCAATCTGTACAGCGGTGACCATCACCTCTGCCATACCCGTATAAAGACCCTCAACATCTACCTTATCGGTTTCATAGCCCTCAGCATCGAGTCCCAGGGCGTCGGCTTTGATGCGCAGGTTGGTGTCTTTACTGACCAGCACTACCGGGTAAGGACTCTGACGCTTCACTTCCAGCGCCACTGCCAAAATCATATTGTCACCGTTGCCATGCTCCAGTTCTGTTGGCAGTTCTTTCAACGTTTCCCGATGGCAGAGGGCAACCCGCAGACAGCCTGCGCTGTTGATGCGCACACCTTCGGTCAGCCGTCCTTGTATGCGGAGTTCGTCCAATTTGCGAGAAGCTTGACGGGCATTGCGTCCAGTCATTTCGGGCTGCTTCTTAAAGCGATCCAGTTCCTCGATGATGGTGATGGGCAAAATCACATCGTTGTCCTTGAAGCGCAGCATGGCCGATGGGTCATGGAGCAGGACATTAGTATCGAGGATGAACGCTTTTTTCATGTAGGAGTGGATAGGGGATAGGGTCTGAAGTCCATAGTCTAGATCTAATTGGGAGCGATCTGGATGATTTTTAGATTAAGGGTTGGAGTGATAGAGTAACAGGGAGATGGGGCGATCGCATCATGCTCTTTTACTCTTCCACTCCAGCACTCCTCCACGCAACCGACGTCAAGCTTCTACTCAGGATTAGCCGGATCTAGTCGCACCAGGATGAGGGCAGGTTCCCAGAATGGAAAATTTTTGATGGCGGCTTTAAATGCAAACCGTTTCAACAGATTCTGGCAATACCCAGGAACTCTTTATAAAGGGAGAACATCGTTATCACTAACAACCGTTGTGTAGTGAGCAAACGATGATGTCTAGAGCAATGAATCAGAAATCCGCAACTGCTTTGCTGATTGCCCTGGGAATGGCAACCAGTTCTCTGGCACCACTGACAGTGCCGTCCGCTGCAATGGCACAGGGTGTGTTTTCCGATGTGCAGGGTAGCTGGGCCCAATCCTGTATTGGCGAATTGACTCAGCGGGGAATTATCAGTGGCTATCCCGATGGGTCGTTTCGCCCCAATAATCCCGTTACCCGCGCCGAGTTTGCATCTATGGTGGGCAAGGCTTTCCCCAATGCTGCTCGCGTTCGGGCCGCTTCCCGATTTGTAGATGTGCCTTCCAATTTCTGGGCTTACAACGCAATTACCTTCGCTTCACAGACTGGCTTCCTCTCTGGTTATCCGGGTGGCGTGTCTAACCCGGCACAGAATATTCCACGGGCACAGGTTCTAGTTTCCCTGGCGAGTGGATTGAACTACTCCCCGACTCAACCCGTGAACGCAACGCTGACCAACTATTTTGCAGATGCCTCTGCGATTCCAGGCTATGCTGAGATGGGTATTGCAGCGGCAACAGAGCGGCGTCTGGTGGTTAACTATCCCGATGTGAGGTATCTGAACCCGAACCAGCTTGCCAGCCGGGCAGAGGTTTCTGCTTTCCTTTGTCAGGCGCTCACTCAAACCGGACAGATTCCGTCGGTGATTTCCAGCCAGTATGTGGCAGGAGGTGCTACTGTTGCCCAACAGGGACAGGTTACTGCAGGAACGCGTATTCCTGTCAACTATACGGCGGCTGAACAAATTGTGATTGCACCCGATGAAGCGGCTGAACTGTCCCTGACCGTTGCTTCTGATATTCGTAACTCCCGGGGTGAGGTTGCTATTCCAGCTGGTAGCCAGGTGATTGGTCAACTGGTACCTGTGAATGGTGGTTCCCAGTTTGTTGCCCGCTCGGTTGTGATCAACGGTCGGGAGTATGCATTGAATGCAACGTCCGGCATCATCATGACCCGCAAGAATGTGCGCGATCCCAACCTGACTCGCATTCTGGGTAGTGCAGCTCTGGGTTCGGGGGCTGCTGCCATCATTGGCGGGGTGACTGGTAACCGTCAAATCACGGGCGGAAATGTCCTCCTGGGTGGGGCTGTTGCGGGAGCTGTGGCCGCTAACCAGGGCCGGAACGTGGGTAAGGCGATCCGGGATGCCGCGATTGGAGCGGCCCTGGGGGCTGGAGTAGCTGGTATCACGGGCGATCGCACCATTACCCCGAAGGAAGCGCTCACTGGAGCCGCCCTGGGTGCAGCCGTGGGTGGAACCCTGGATCGCAGCACCACTGGTGAAGTGATCGTGATTAACCCTGAAACGGATCTGACCCTGACTGTGAACAGCAACGTGACTCTGTAAAGTTCTTTCTGATACCAATTTGAACGGAACTCACGACAGATGAAGGAGGTGTGGGGGCATGCCCCCTGCACCCTCAAGTGTCACCTTTGCTCTTCAAAATTGGCATGAGAAAGATCCTGACCATTGCTATTCCATGATTCTCCGCACGGTGGGGTGGGTATATTGCCCACCCTAACTTTTTTAATGCGGCAGTTCGCAGTTCTTCCTAGACCCGTCGTATCTTGTGCTAACCTCTCACCGACAAGCTGAGAGAACCGTAGGATTTCCGCTCAGCGTTGATGTTTAATCAGATCGGGAGACTTGCAGCATCATATTAAATGAAGTTCCCATGTTGGGTTGGTTGAAACAGAGGTCATGGCGTTAATTGTCCAAAAGTACGGTGGTACGTCGGTTGGGTCAGTCGAGCGAATTCAGGCCGTCGCTCAAAGAGTATTTCGCACGGTGAAGGCTGGAAACTCCTTAGTAGTCGTTGTTTCAGCAATGGGCAAAACGACAGATGGACTGGTCAAACTGGCGAATGAGATTACCTCTAATCCCAGCCGCCGGGAGATGGACATGTTGTTATCGACCGGAGAACAGGTTTCTATCGCACTTTTGAGCATGGCTCTGCATCGCCTGGGGCAGCCTGCTATTTCCCTGACGGGTGTCCAGGTTGGGATTGTGACTGAGGCAGAGCATACCCGTGCCCGCATCCTGCGGATCGAAACTGATCGCCTCAACCGCCACCTACAAAAAGGGGAAGTGGTCGTCGTTGCCGGTTTTCAGGGAATCAGTGCCACCGATGACCTGGAAATTACCACCCTGGGGCGGGGTGGGTCTGACACATCGGCAGTGGCTCTGGCAGCGGCGCTGAAAGCCGACTTTTGCGAAATCTACACCGATGTTCCTGGTATTTTGACCACTGACCCCCGGCTGGTGCCCGATGCCCAACTGATGACAGAGATTACCAGTGATGAAATGCTGGAACTGGCCAGTCTGGGGGCAAAGGTGCTTCATCCCCGTGCCGTCGAAATTGCCCGTAACTATGGCATTCCCCTGGTTGTCCGCTCCAGTTGGAGCGATGACCCCGGCACCTGGGTCATTTCCCCTCCTCCCAAACCCCGGCCCCTGGAGGGGTTAGAACTGGTGCGCCCGGTTGATGCAGTGGAGTTTGACACCGATCAGGCCAAAGTTTCTTTGCTACGGGTGCCTGATCGCCCCGGTGTAGCAGCCCGTCTGTTTGGTGAAATTGCTTCTCAGGATCTGGATGTGGATTTGATCATCCAGTCTATCCATGAAGGGAACTCCAACGACATCGCGTTTACCGTCACGAAGGACTCTCTCAACAAAGCAGAGGCGGTTGCCAATGCCATTATTCCAGCTCTGTGTAAGCCATTGTCAGGGGAAAGTATTCCTGCGTTGGATGCACCGGAGGTAATGGTAGAGCGGCAGATTGCCAAAGTCACCATTTCTGGAGCGGGCATGATTGGGCGTCCGGGGGTAGCGGCCCAGATGTTCTCGACCCTGGCGGAGGCGGGAATTAATATCCAGATGATCTCAACCTCTGAGGTGAAGGTAAGTTGTGTGATTGCTCAGGAAGACTGCGATCGCGCGATTGCTGTTCTTTGCGAAGCTTTCGAAGTCACCAGTTCACCCGTCAGCGAGGGTACCGGCTACCGGGCGACAGAGTTAGACGTTGCTCCCTCTGCCTCAACAGTGTCCTCTGCCCCCGCGGCTCTCCACCCCCCTGTCCGGGGTGTTGCCCTTGACCTGAAGCAGGCTCGCCTTGCCATTCGTCAGGTGCCCGATCGCCCCGGTATGGCCGCCAAAATCTTTAAGCTACTGGCGGCTCAGAACATTAGCGTGGATATGATCATTCAGTCTCAACGCTGTCGGGTAGTCAATGGAGTGACAACGCGAGATATTGCCTGCACCGTTGCTCAGATGGATGGAGAACTTGCTCGACTGGCGCTGGAAAAGGCCGCCTCTGAGTTGGGCTATGGCGAGGTACTGGTGGATGCGGCGATCGCGAAGGTCAGCATTGTGGGCTCTGGAATGGTGGGGCAACCGGGAGTGGCTGCCCGTATGTTTACCGCTCTAGCTGAACAGAACATCAATATCCAGATGATTGCCACCTCTGAGATCAAAATTAGTTGTTTGGTAGCGGAAGATGATGGTGTGAGAGCATTACAGGCGATCCATGCCGCTTTTGGGCTGTCTGGCAGTCAGGAAATTCAAGTGCCTGCTTAAGGCATGGCATTGCTGAATCCGAATATGAAATGGATGTAGTATGCTCGAAACGAAGTTTCGATTCATACTGCTTTTCAGCAACGCCGCTTGGAGCATTGCAGCAGAAGAGTTACGCTGGTTGTGGGCAGGAATGATGGATTGAGAACCTGGCAACAGCTACAGGATGGAGGCTGAGTGGCAATACCAATTTGGTGAAACTGCACTATATTTTGATCCCATACTTTTGCTGGATTGGAATTTCGATCCAGAACTCGGTTCCCTGATCAGGTTTCGAAACACATTTGAAGACACCGCCGTGCTTATCCACGACAATCTGATGACTGATAGAAAGCCCCAATCCCGTTCCCTTCCCAATTGGCTTGGTGGTAAAGAAGGGGTCAAAGATTTGGGGTTTCGTTGCTTCAGGAATTCCGAATCCGTTATCGGCAATGCAGATGACAACATGGGGGCAGTCCCGATTCTCCGCAGCAACCGATGTGCGAATGCTAATCTGCCCGGTATAGGGGGTTGAGGTTTGTTCTCGCTTCTGTTCGATCGCATCAATGGCATTACTCAACACGTTCATAAATACCTGGTTCAGTTGACCTGGATAGCACTCAACCAGCGGCAGATCGCCGTAGGCTTTAATCATTTCAATTCCAGGGCAATCTGACCTGGCTTTCAATCGATGTTGCAGGATCAGCAGAGTACTTTCAATCCCTTCATGAATATCCACCGCTTTCATTTCCGCCTGATCCAGACGGGAGAAATTCAGCAGAGATAGAATAATCTGACGAATGCGCTCAGCTCCGACTTTCATCGAGCCAAGCAGTTTGGGTAAATCTTCAGTCATAAAATCAAGGTCAATCGCTTCGACCTGCTCACGAACCCTGTCACTGGGATTGGGATACTCCTGCTGATAGAGCTGGATTAGCTTGAGCAGGTCTTCTGCGTATCCGTGGGCATGGGTGAGATTGCCATGAATAAAATTCACAGGATTGTTAATTTCGTGGGCAATTCCTGCCACCAGTTGCCCCAGGCTCGACATCTTTTCGGTTTGAATCAGTTGAGTTTGAGTTTTGCGTAACTCCTCTAATGCCTGAGCCAGTTGTTCTGCCTGTTGTCGTGTTTGGGCTGGCAGTTCTGCTTGCTGGAGTGCCATGCCGAGTTGCGCCGCTGTCTGAGCCAGAAACTGAACTTCCGAAGGTTCCCACTTACGGGGACTTGAATGTTGATAGGCGGCCAGCAGCCCCCAGAGGGTTTGCCCCACAAAGATCGGAGCGATCGCAAATGCCCGAATCCGAAATTGCTTCAATATATCAACATGACAGGAGTACAAGCCCGCCGTTGCGATATCATTCACAGCAAAGGTTTCATTATTGCGATAGCGGCCTCCCTGAGTGACTTGCAAATAGGTGTCATCCCAGACCGTGTTCTCGCCCAATTTGAGAATACCCTGCCACTCGGATGTGGTGGATTCAAAGTCCTGAACAAAGGCACCTCCCCAATCGGCATCAAAACGGTAGACAGCAACCCGTTCTACCTTCAGCAGATGACACACTTCCTGGGTGGTTGTGCGGAAGATGATTTCAGGTGTCAGCGATGATCGAATTTTGGTGACCACTTCTAGCAAGGACTGCTGTTGCTCAGCCACCTGTTGCAACTTTGCAGTACGTTCTTGAACTTGCTGTTCCAGCCTGGCATTGATGGTCTGCAACTGCCAGTGGATCTGATGCTGTAAGATGGCGGCGGCAAATTGGCTGGATAGGGACTGAGCCAGTTCAATGTCGATCTCGCTCCAGGGAGCAGCCTGTCCTTTTTTAGATTCTTTCCAGGCGGCAAAGGATTGACGGGCACGGTTTTGCCGCCGGTCGGGATCAAACTCTCCAGCCCACAGGGTTTCTGTTTCAATTTCATCTCGAAAAATCGTCAGATAGCCCAAATGGTGCTGACTGTATTCCAGAGGGACGATGACCATACCCCGGATGCGAGTGGGCTGGAAGACCGGTTGTAGCAGGTGCAGCTCAGGAATCTGATAGAGATCGGTAATAGCCCAAACTCGCTGTTCACTGGATTGAAAATATTCCTGAAATGCGATCGCCTGCTCCAGGTGGTTAAGGATAGGTTGTTCTGCCATCACTGGCTGAGTACCCGCTGTGTAAAGCTTTGCTGCCTCTGTTGCATCCGCCTGAAACCTGACTAAATGACCCGTCGAACAATCCTGAATTTCGAAGGCAACTGGTTGAATATAGAGCCGCCCCCCACAACCATGCAGTGCAGCAATCGCCGCTTCTAAAGCCGCTTGCAAGTCGTTTGCCGAATGGGAGCGAAGTAACCCAGCGATACGATTGACGGTAGCTTCTAAATCGGCTCTTTCGCGGGCCTGGGTGAGCAGGGCTGATTGGGCGATCGCCACCGCGAGTTGATCGACAACCATCTGCACCGCTTGCAGTTCTGAGGCAGGAATCGAACGGGGTTCTGAATGGTGAGACACCAACAATCCCCACAATTGCTGATTGTGGATAATCGGGATCACCACGGACGACTGCACCCCCATCGCCAGCAAATATTCCACATGGCAGGGGTCAACCGCACGGTATTGCATCGCATCAGAAGTGGCTTCCCCCATTCTGGGGTCGCATAAAAAACTCTGGCCCACTTGCTGCGCCGCGACATCGACCACCGACCGTACCCTGGCCTTAACAAATAACTCACGGACCTCCAGGGGAATATCATCAGCAGGAAAATTGAGTCCCAAGAGAGATGGTAGCCGCTGGTCTTGAATGGACTCCGCCACCACCTGGCCGCTGCCATCTGGGTGAAATTTGTAAATCAAGACCCGGTCCGTTTGCAGAAATGAACGAACCTCAGTCGCCGTTATCATCAGCATGTCTTGCAACTCCAGCGACTGGAGGATGCGGTTCGTGATTCGATGTAGCAAATCTTCCAGACTGGTACTTTCTCGCAGTTCTGATGCAAGGGTCATATTCATGGCTGACTACCCAGTAATTGAACTCGTTTTACCGCACATTAGAAGGAACCTGTTCTCCTGTTAAAATTCCCCTGGTAACTTTATCTTGAAAGTTGCTTACAAAAATTTATGATTTTAAACACAGTAGAGCTCATCGCAGATGTACCCTAGCCATTCATCGTATGAGCTCCAATTCAGCTAGACCCAGCATCAAAATTGCCTTAGGCTCGGAGTGCCTACAGTACACTAGGGATAGTACAGAGCACTTGGGCAAATTAGGGACACTATGGCCGTTCGCAAAGACACCATCTTCGAGCGCTTTCTTGCCCCATTCGTCAAAACCTTTCTGATCGACCAGGACGGACTGCGGCGCTTTTACGAAAGTATTGATTGGGATGCTGCTAGTCAACGCCTCAGCAACCCTACGCTAACTTACCCGGATTACTACACCAGCCAGAATTTTCACAGCATTGAAGGTGGCTACCTGAGTGCAGAAGCAGCGGTTTCCTACGATCCCATTACTCAATACGCCTTGCCGCCAGGTGAATCGCTCGTTCGGCAGGCGTTGATTGACACCATTCAAACTCAACCCCGTCGGATTTTAGATCTGGGATGTGGTACTGGTTCGGCAACTCTGATGCTGAAGCGGGCCTTTCCCTATGCAGAAGTAATTGGTCTGGATCTCTCTCCCTACATGCTGGTAGTAGCGGACTATAAAGCCAGGAAAGAGCAGCTCAACATTCAATGGCGGCACGGGAATGCTGAAAAAACAGGATTTCCCGATGCCTCTTTTGACCTGGTGACGGTTTCCCTCCTGTTTCACGAGACACCACCAACAGTGACGCGCAAAATTCTGCGGGAGTGTTACCGTCTGCTGACAGTGGGTGGAGAAGTGGTGGTCTTAGATGGCAACCAGAAGATGCTGCGCCAGACCGAGTGGCTCACTCAAATCTTTGAGGAACCTTATATTCAAGGCTACGCTTCAGGGAGTGTGGATGCCTGGATGGGGGAAGCAGGCTTTGGAGCCGTACGCACCCAGGATGTGTGGCTGGTGCATCAGGTTACCCGTGGCGTAAAATCCTTGACCCATCAGTTGACTGAAACCGAATTGTTTGCGGATGTAGAAGCAATTGACAGCAGGCAGTGGGCAGTTTAAGTAGGTAGACATCATTAATTGGAAGAAAGGGGAGTGGGGGCGTTGCCCCCAGGCAGGGGGTTTCACCCCCTCCA
>JAIMBL010000114.1 GCA_023511615.1 Leptolyngbyaceae cyanobacterium HOT.MB2.61 | reverse complement strand
ACATCACTCTATCTAGCCTAGCGATTTCACGCAGGTGGAGATGGAAAAGTTATGCAACTTATTTTTGTAAGGTTCCTAACCATGATTATTGGAAAACGTAGCCCTTTTACCAGGAATAAAGCGATTCAATCATAATCAATCCTTAATCAGAATCACAGTGCCCTAGTACTGAAAAGACTCGGCGGTGCTCAAACAAGTCCACCAAATCATGGTTCAACTTATTTTGAACGGCTTCCTGACGCAGAATTCTGAGGGCCGTACTGACTGGCAGCCCTTTTTTGTAAGGACGATCGCCCGCCGTCAGAGCATCATAAATATCTGCGATCGCCATAATTTGAGACTGAATTGGAATATCTGGTTCCTTCAACCCCAGGGGATAGCCCGTACCGTCCAGCTTCTCATGGTGTCCGTAGGCGATCGCAGGTACATCCTTCAGTTGCTTAGTCCAGGGGATGCGCTTGAGAAACTCATAGGTATGGGTCACATGAGCCTGAATCGCCTCCCGTTCTTCCTCGGTCAAATTGCCCCGTGGAACAATCAACTGCGTCAGTTCTTCTTCGGTAATCAGCGGTTTTAGTTGCCCGTCTACATCTCGATAGGTATAATGAGCGATTTCCTTCAACTGGGCCAGTGGCTCCTCTGCCAGAATGCGGGGTTCATTGGCCTCCAGTAGCGTTTCCCAGTAACGATTGAGTTGGGCGATCGCTTTCTCTAACTGGGTATCTAGCTTTGACAGATGCTGACAGTGAGGGCATTCTTCCTCTTCTTTGTGATTGGGGCGGTGGCTTGGATGCTCAATCAGGTGCCGGTACTTTGCCTGGGCACACTCCATTTCCAGCGTCCGTTGCGCCAATGCAAACCGATTGCGCACCACTTCAAGCTGCAGTGGGTACAGTTTCTTTTGTTTGCCTAAAATGGCTTCGGGTACGCCTACCTTCCCAAAATCGTGCAATAGCGCGGCATAGCGAATTTCCTGAATCTGGCGATCGCTAAAATGAAGCAGCCGCAAAGGGCCCTCATTCACTGAATTGACTTCTTCACTCAAACACACTGTCAAATCAGCAACCCGCTCAGAATGCCCTGAAGTGCAAGGATCGCGGGCTTCAATAATCTGAACCGAAGCTCTCACAAACCCTTCAAACAAATGCTCAATACTTTCCTGTAAATGGTTGCGCTCAATGGAGATGGCGGCATGGCTTGCCAGCGATCTCAAAACACGCTCCTCCCAATCTGAGTAAGGCTGCGTCACCTCCAACACATTTTCAGCCGTTAACACCACATCTGAGCGAATTTTGCGGTTAATTAGCTGCAAAACTCCAATCGTCTCCTGCTCCTGATTCTGCATCGGGAGAACCAGCACCGAGCGTGTCCGATAGTTAATACTGCGATCAAAGCTACGATCAAGCTGGTAAGGAACGCTTTCCGGTAAGTCATAGGCATCCAGGATATTCAAACTCTTTCCCGTCAGGCCCACATAACCCGCCAGACTTTTATAAGTCATGGGCATGGCAAACTCCTGAAAAGACGCCGCTGGTAGGGAATCATTCTGAGCCACCTTAAACCAGAGAACGGGAACCTCACCACTGCGATCAATTAAATAAACACTTCCAGCATCACTAGAGGTAATTTCCCGGCTTTTCGTCAAAATGAGTGTCAGCAATTCCCCCAGATCATAGGTGCCAGAAAGCGCATTCCCAATTGCCAGAAGTTGCTCAATTAGCTCCGCGCGTTCAATCGATTCCTGGGAAAAATCCTGGCTATCGGTTATAGCAACCTGAAAACGGTGCATAACAGCCTTTTAAGTAGCAGCCTTTTATAAATTTGCCCAACTGTTCAGAACTAACACCCAGCCAGACGCAGCTGGACAGTAGACTCAGCACCACCCGACAATCCCTGGCTTTAGATACTCCTGTAACAACTACTCCTGCAGGGGCCTACTCGCATCCGTCAAGCCGGCTATCAATAGAATAACTGAACCTTTCTTCTTGTAGAAACTTATACCAGATTTAATCAGATTTGCCTCTGAAAATACCTTTAAAAAGCTATCTGCTCCTACCAAAGGACCCTGCGAAAACCAGAGCACTTAAAGTAGGAGCGGTGTAGCGGGTCCTCAAACTGAAACCAGACCGCCGGAAGGAACTCCGAGCCAGCCCAGCATTTTACTGCATGTAGCCCAGATGGGCCATGACTGACTGTTAGAGAACAGCCCCGGCACACGGCCGGCTAACTCCAGTTTGATGACCCATGCATTTACTACTATCTGTCATGGGCATCACCTCCTTTTTGCCTGAACGGACTTAATCTCAAGAGGTTATCGGGTTCAAGTGATAGTGAACCCTCAATCAAGATAACACATTCATCCCAGGATCAGCGGATATGGATACACTGAAAATTCAATTGCTTGCAGTTTCTGGTGTTCTGTTCTGATTCCCCAAGAAAGAAAAGCCCTCACCTGCAAAGATGAGGGCTTAGGTACTTAGAAGGTGTGATACCTCCTCTTAGAGAGCGTTACCACGGGGCAGAACCTCCTCAGGGAAGACAAAGTGTTCATGGGGCTGATCCTGCGGTGCCATCCACGCCCGCATGCCCTCATTCAGCAGAATGTTCTTGGTGTAGAACGTCTCAAACTCTGGATCCTCCGCTGCCCGCAACTCCTGCGACACAAAGTCATAGGCCCGCAGGTTCAGGGCAATTCCAACAATCCCCACACTCGCCATCCACAACCCCGTCACCGGGACGAACAGCATGAAGAAATGCAGCCACCGCTTGTTGGAAAAGGCAATCCCAAAGATTTGAGACCAGAATCGGTTGGCTGTCACCATCGAATAGGTCTCTTCTGATTGCGTCGGGGTGAAGGCCCGGAAGGTGTTGGCCTGGTCGCTGTCCTGGAACAAGGTATTCTCTACCGTCGCTCCATGAATCGCGCACAGTAGGGCCCCTCCCAGAATCCCTGCCACTCCCATCATGTGGAATGGGTTCAGGGTGAAGTTGTGGAAGCCTTGCACGAACAGAATGAACCGGAAGATGCCAGCCACGCCAAAGCTGGGGGCAAAGAACCAGCTTGATTGCCCCAACGGGTACATCAAAAATACGCTGACAAACACCGCGATGGGCCCGGTAAAGGCGATCGCGTTGTAGGGGCGAACCCCCACTAGCCGAGCAATTTCAATCTGTCTGAGGCAGAAGCCAATCAATCCGAACGCCCCATGCAGAGCGATGAAAGTCCACAGGCCCCCGATCTGGCACCAGCGGGTGAAGTCGCCCTGGGCTTCCGGGCCCCACAGGAACAGCAGGGAGTGCCCAAAGCTATCTGCCGGGGTGGAGACGGCTACGGTTAAGAAGTTGCATCCCTCCAGGTAAGATGAAGCCAGTCCGTGGGTATACCAAGAGGTGACAAAGGTGGTACCAGTCAGCCAGCCGCCCAGTGCCAGGTAGGCGCAGGGAAACAGCAGCAGACCAGACCAGCCGATGAAGACGAAGCGATCACGCTTCAGCCAGTCGTCGAGAACGTCGAACCATCCTCGAGCAGCAGGCGCGCGTCCGACTGCGATGGTCATAGGATCAAATCCTCTAGTTTTACTAAAATGGCAGGTTCTCTACAGTGAACAAGGTTTATATGTCTATACATCATAGGAGAAATTAGAAATTTTACAAACCGATACGTAAAGTCTCAGAAACTAAGGGGGCAAAACTTTTCTAGATACAGGTCTTGACAAAGCGTCTTAAAGGGTTTCCAGTCCCGGCACGAGTAGACGGGTTTGCTGAGATCAGCAGCTTCGGACGACTTCAGTTTTTACAAAATTTGCCACCGAAGTCATATTTGTTAAGTAGTAATGCTTATTGCTAAAGGATCTTCATAATTAAAAGCTGCACCAGTTTGACGTATTGATAAATAGAATTTAACTATTCTCCCCAGATTGACTGCAAGGCTTTTTCACTTGGAGAAAGTCTCCCATCATCTAAGATTAAATCTGGGGCATGGGGCTTCGAGAATGAAGACACCGATTCCTCATTCTTTTAAGTAAACCTGGTTAATCTCCTGGCGATAGGCGTAAAGATTATGACAGCCCAAACGACATCAGAAAATCGAGTGCTGCGTCAAGACATCCTGGGTTCGCGTCGGTTCAGCAATTACTGGTGGGCAACTGTTGTTTCCCTGGGTGGTTTGGGGTTTCTACTGGCGGCAATTTCTAGCTACCTGCATGTCAACCTGCTTCCATTTTCTGACCCAACCAGACTCGTTTTCATTCCACAAGGCATTGCAATGGGATTTTATGGGCTCTTAGGGATGCTCTTTGGCCTGTATCTCTGGTTGACCATCCTTTGGGATGTAGGGGGAGGGTACAACGAGTTCAATAAGGAAACTGGAACCATCAAGATTTTTCGCTGGGGATTCCCTGGAAAAACCCGCAAGATTGAGGTGACTTGTAAAACAGAGGATGTCCAGGCTGTTAGAGTCCAGCTAAAAGAAGGGCTGAACCCTAAGCGTGCTCTTTATTTAAGGGTGAAAGGAATGCGAGATATTCCTTTAACACGAGTAGGACAGCCCATCGCGCTCTCTACCTTAGAAAATCAAGGTGCTGAACTTGCACGATTCCTGGGAGTTCCCTTAGAGGGGTTGTAGCAATGCCCTATGATATCTGGTTTGGTTTTTTGAGGTGAAGATTATGCGGAAGACTCTTCGGCACTGGTTAGTACTGGTTGTGATGACAGGTACCCTGCTGATAGGGGGGTGTTTTTCCAATAACGTTGTTGGTCAGCAGTCTTCTGCCAGTCCATCACCCACTCAGACGGTTTCTTCTCCGCCAGTTGCTCAAGATAGTGGACTTCAAACAACCACTTTACCCCGGCTGGAAGGCAATGCAACTGTATCAATGACCGTAAAAGGGCAGACCGTTGTGATGGAGATTGATGGGACAAGTGCTCCGATTACAGCAGGTAACTTTGTCGATTTGGTGCAGCGGGGAATTTATAACGGACTGGTATTTCATCGAGTGGTGCGGGAGCCGCAACCTTTTGTGGTGCAGGGGGGAGATCCACAAAGTAAGAATCCCAATTTTCCGCCAGAACAGTTGGGTACGGGTAGTTTTATTGATCCGGCGACTCGTCAGGCTCGCTACATTCCTTTAGAAATTTTGCCGGAAGGGGCGAAGGTACCCATTTACCATCAAACATTCGATACTGCTGGGGTCACGGCTTCACCAAAGTTAAGGCATCGGCGTGGGGCTGTGGCAATGGCGCGTTCAGCCTCTCCAGATTCGGCATCTTCGCAGTTCTATATCACGCTGGCAGATGTTAATTTCCTGGATGGCAGTTATGCAGTATTTGGTTATGTCACTGAAGGCATGGAAATTGTGGACAAGATCCAGCAGGGCGATCGCATTGAGTCGATGAGGGTTCTGAAAGGCATCGATAACCTGAAGATAGAAAGGAAATCCTGATCAATGACCTGAAACCCACCCCCTTTTTTCTCTTCGGGATTAGGATGAGTAGTATGAGTGCCGGGTATGAGTGCAGTCGTCACAGGGATTGGGTTGGTTTCCGTCCTGGGTGAGCTTGAGGAAACCTGGAATCATTTATTAGAGGGGAGGTGCGGAGTCAAAGTTCATCAACCTTTTCCAGAACTGGAACCCCTTCCACTGGGGCTGATTGGGAGGACTCCCATCGCCCTGGGGGAATTAACCCATCGAGTGGTTACAGCCACCTTGAAAGACGCTGGATTACCTTCCCAAATGCCTGACTGTGGTGTTGTTATTGGCTCCAGTCGGGGAAATCAGGGGCAGTGGGAGACATTAGCAAGGGAAATGGGGTGGGGGAGCGGAGCGCAGAGTAGCGGGGGAGTGGGGGAGAATACTTCCTATATGTTTTGTGCGCAGCCACCCGGGGTTCTTCTCTCTGACTGGTTGGGTACATTACCCCATGCGGCGGCGATCACCACCGCTCGCCAGATCCGGACGACTGCCCCTGTGCTGGCTCCCATGGCTGCCTGTGCAACTGGGCTGTGGGCGATCGCGCAGGGGTACGAACTGATTCGCACGGGGCAATGCCAGCGGGTTCTTGCTGGAGCTGTTGAAGCCCCCATTACACCCCTGACCCTGACCGGATTTCAGCGAATGGGAGCCTTAGCACAGACAGGGGCCTATCCCTTTGATCAAAACCGGGAAGGTCTGGTTCTGGGGGAGGGGGGGGCTGTGCTGGTGCTGGAAGCCGAAGAACTGGCGGAAAGGCGAGGGGCAAAGGTTTATGGCCGTATTCTGGGATTTGGGCTGACCGCAGATGGTTATCATGTCAGTGCCCCAGAACCGGGAAGTGGGGCTGCGATCGCAGCCATCAAGCAGTGCCTGGGACGCAGCCAGCTTTCTCCGGATCAGATCGATTATATTCATGCTCACGGAACCGCAACTCGCCTGAATGATCAGAATGAAGCCAATCTGCTTCAGGATCTATTTCCAGCCAGGGTACCTGTTAGCTCAACCAAGGGTGCAACCGGGCACACGATTGGAGCATCGGGAGCCTTGGGAGTTGCCTTTTGTCTGATGGCACTCAAGCACCAGATCCTTCCGCCCTGCGTTGGGTTAAGGCAACCAGAATTTGATCTCAATTATGTAACTTGTGCCCGTCCTGCTTCTGTAAAGACTAGCCTGTGTCTCAGCTTTGGGTTTGGCGGCCAAAATGGCGCGATCGCTCTGGCGCGGCGAAGGAGGTAGGGCCCTCCTGAGAGTTTGGTGATAGGCGATGCTGATCACCAAAACAAAATCAATATTCCAGAGATTTTGTTTGAGATGAAAGAGTAGCTTAGGCTACCCTTTCACCGGCAAGCCAGGAGAACCGGGGGTAGGAGTTGTGAGAGAATTTCCAACATGAAGCGCTATAAGGTTTTGAAAGCTATTGGGCGATCGCTCTTCCTCGGTATTCTGAGCCTCCTTCTGATTGTCCTGCCGGGATGCAAATCCTATCGAGACACCGATGGAGTCATTCACCTGACACTGTGGCAGGGAGTGAACCCGCCCCCCAACCGGGATGTATTGCAAAAACTGGTGGATCAGTTCAATCGGGAGCATCCCACTATTCAGGTGGAATCGCTTTATGTAGGGCAGGCTGATCAACAATTGCCCAAAATTTTAGCGGCAGTTGTGGGCAATGCCGTGCCCGACATGTTGTGGTTTGCACCCATGCTGACTGGGCAACTGGTAGAGTTAAACGCTATTCGCCCCCTGGATGAATGGTGGAATCAGTTGCCCCTACGAGAGCAGGTTGACCCGGCACTGCTGGACAGCATGCAGCTAGAAGGCCAGATCTGGTCGGTACCGTTTGGCACTAATAATGTTGGGATTTACTACCGTCCCAGTCTTTTCCAGGCGACAGGGATTACCAGTCTGCCCAAAACCTGGGAAGAGTTTCGTCAGGTTGCCCGACAGCTAACCCGTGACACCAATGGCGATGGCAGAGTCGATCAACACGGGATAGTGTTACCTCTGGGCAAGGGAGAATGGACGGTATTTACCTGGCTCCCGTTTATGTGGAGCGGGGGCGGGGAGTTGGTGGAGCAGGCGACAGGCGATAGTAAGAAGGAAGAAGAAAGAAGAGAGCGGGAAGAGGAAAGAAGTCAGCAGCCAGAAACTAGAATTCGGGAATGGGGAGTGGGGAGTGGAGAGGTGGAAACTCAAAGCTCAAAACTCAAAACTCAAAACTCAAAACCCAAAATTAATTTGGTAAATTCGGGGGCGATCGCGGCGCTCAACCTGTGGCAAGAGCTGATGAAAGATGGTTCCGCAGTGCTTTCTGCTCCAGAACGAGGGTATGAACTCGATGGTTTTCTGGCGGGAAAGGTGGCGATGCAGCTTTCTGGTCCCTGGACGTTGGGACAGTTGCAGACGACGGGGGTGGATTTTGGTGTTCTGCCCATTCCGGAGGAGGCGAAACGGGCAACAGTGATTGGGGGTGAGAATCTGTTCATCTTGAAAACTACTCCAGAGCGGGAACAAGCGGCCCTCACTTTTGCAGAGTATGTCCTCAGCGAAGCGTTTCAAACCCAGTGGGCAATTGGCACGGGATACTTGCCCGTCAATCTGAAGGCTCGCCAGAACCCAGACTATCTGGCCTTCAAGGCGAAACAGCCTGCCGTGGATGTATTTTTAGACCAGGCAAAGTACGGGCGATCGCGTCCCATTTTCCCTGGCTACAACCGCATTTCTGAAAACCTGGGACGGGCGATCGAAGCCACCCTGATGGGAACAAAATCTCCCCAGGAAGCCCTGCAAGAGTCCCAGCGACGAGTGGATTTAATCTTTGAGTGAGGGTGAAAGGGGCTCTCCCTTCCCACCTATTCCAGCCTCGCCGCACACAGTGCTGCTCCAATTAACCCCACTTTCGAATTCAGCACAACATGGAGCGGGACCAGTTCTAGCAGAGGGCTCATCCGTCCTTTACTGCCAAAGGCACTGAGAAATCGCCCATCGGTCAGCAGAGGAAGGATTTTGGGAGCAATGCCACCTGCCACATACATGCCACCATAAGGCAACAGTTTGAGGGCCAGGTTACCAGCTTCCGCCCCATAAAGTTCGACAAACATTTGCAGGGTTTGTTCGGAAAGGGCATCCCGTTTCTCTAATGCGGCTTTGCCAATAACGGCTCCGGGGTCGATGGTTTTCTCGCTGCTACTGATTTCCCGCCGCCAGGTTTGGATGGCAGCGGCAATTTCCGGGGTTTCAGCACAAACGTTGCGATCTCGCAGGAACTGATAGATGGAAACAATGCCCTGACCCGATACGACCCGCTCAGTTGAAACTCGCTCTAATCCATGATGTTCGATTAGATAGCGCAATAGTTGGAACTCAAGCTGAGTCCGGGGAGCGAAATCGGCGTGGCCTCCCTCCGAACTATAGACCCGGTACTCTCCTCCCTGATGAATGATGAACCCCTCGCCCAGCCCGGTCCCTGCTCCAATCACGGCAATGGGAGCATCCAACCGAGGCTGACCGATTTGCAGAGTGTGTAGGTCAGAGGGTTCTAAGCCCAAAACTCCATAACCCACCGCTTCGAAGTCGTTAATTAGCGAAACATGAGGGATCTTCAGTGCTTCGCTCAATCGCTGCACTTCCAGGGACCAGCTTAAATTGGTGAGTTTGGAAATGCCTTCTACAACGGGACCGGCGATCGCAAAACAAGCCTTCTGAGGAGACGGAACCTCTCCTAACTGTGACGCCACCTCAGCCAGAAACTTCTGGACCATGGGCACCAGGTCAGGGAAATCTGCGCTGATATAGCGAGACTCGTAAAGGGTTTTGAGGACTGCTCCTGCCCTGGATTGGTTGGTCGTTGCCTCTACCAGATTCAAGATGGTCTTAGTACCACCAATGTCACCAGCCAGTAGCAGTGTCATACGTCAACAAATGTAAAGTCACTCCCTATTCTATAGGGACGAAGCAAAAGGCAGAAGGGAGGGGGGAGAGATGAGGAGTCAGGAGTCAGAAATCAGGAGGCAGGAGACAGGGGCCAGGGACTGGGGCGCTAGAGGCTAGAGGTCATGGGTCAGGAGTCAACTCAGAACTCAGAACTCAAAACTCAACCCTTTCTCACTCCTCAATCTCCTTCTACCAGTGCCGAAACCTTGTCCAGCAACTGATAGGGCTGAATGGGTTTTGCCAGATATTCATCAGCTCCCTCAGCAAGACAGCGCTCCTGATCTTCGGGAAGGGCTCTGGCGGTAAGTGCAAGAATTTTGACGCCCTTTGTGAGGGGGTGATGGCGAAGAAAATGAATGATCTCGTAGCCATCCATCCCCGGTAGTTGAATGTCGGTGATGACCAGGGAAGGTTGCAGCATTTCAATCTGCTTAATAGCAGTGAAGCCATCGATCATCCACACAACCTGGCAACCAGATGCTGTCAGCAAGTCACAGACGAGCATCGCCGTTTCTTCATGGTCTTCGATTAAAACAATGCGTCCACAAAATGACCGACTGTATTCGATGGTTTTATCATCCTGGGGACGTCCTGCCAACCCTGGAACAGGGGCCGTTGTCTGGAGTTTTTTCACTCCATTGCCGCTTTGGGTGAGGGGTTGGGCAGGCAGCCGCACGGTAAAGATAGAGCCAACACCGACGGTGGATTCTACTCCGATAGTGCCGCCATGAAGTTCTACCAGTTGCTTGGTGAGGGCCAATCCTAAGCCGGTGCCTTCATAGTTGCGGTGGTAGGCACTGTCTAATTGCTGGAATTTTTGAAATAAAAGAGAGTGCTGATGTTCGGGAATGCCGATGCCTGTGTCTTCGACCTGAAACACAGCGGCACTATTTTCTACCCAAACTCTCAGAGTCACCCGTCCACCAGCAGGGGTGAATTTGACGGCATTACTCAACAGATTGAGCAGAATTTGATAAACCCGGCGGCGATCGGCAGTAAAGGTATCTTCTGGCGATGTTGAATTGCTAGTCTGGCTACCAACGCGCAAATCCATGATCAGCTCAACACCGTTGGATTGGGCCTTTTCCCGCAGCATTTGTAAACTTTGGTGGGCCAGTTGAGACAGAGAAAATTCAGTGACGTTGAGGGCAGTTTTGCCTGCCTCTACCTGGGACACATCCAGAATGTCAGTAATCAACTCCAGCAGGTGTTCGCCACTGCGTTTGATGATTTTCAGGTATTCCAGTTGTTTCTGGGGTTTGAGGGTATAGGTATCGGTTTTTTGAGCCATCGCCCGCAGTAGGGTTTCTGCCATACCGATGACGCAGGTTAACGGAGTGCGTAATTCATGGCTCATAGCAGCCAAAAATTCAGTTTTGGCGCGGCTGGCAGCCTGAGCGGCGACGAGGGCATCGCCCAGTTCTTGAGTGCGCTCGACCACTCGCTGCTCCAGAATTTGTTTCTGATGCTGCAACTGGGTGTAGAGTCTGGACTGGTAAATGGCTATCGCCAGGTGTTCGGCAATCCGCTGCAAAAATTTTTTTTCATGATCCTGCCAGCGGCGCGGTCTCGAACATTGATGGGCGATTAACAAACCCCAGAGTTCTTCCTGCACCACGATAGGAACCACCAGCTTTGCCCGTGCGTTTACTTTGCGCATCAGCTTTAGTAAACAGGGTGAAAGCGCAAAGGCTGCCTCAGTGTCATTGATGGCCTGGATCAGACCTCTGGCATAGCGTTTCAGATAGTTGGGCACATCTGGGAAACATTCCATTCCCTCTTCCATATTGAGCGTGGAAGGGAGGGATTCGGATATTCTCGATTCGTAGGTTATGCGCCCATAGGCTGTGCGGGGATACTGTGCTTTGTCTTCCCACCTGGAGCGGTTTCCCAGAGCCGCGATCGCGGAAGAATTAAACTCATAAATCACCACCCGGTCTGCCTGAATCAACTGCCGCACCTGTTGCACTGCCGTTTCCAGAATATCGGGCAGATTCATACTCTGGCGAATCTGGCTCGTAACCTCATTCAGCAACCGCTCCTGCTCGATTTGCTGTTGCAGGGCTGCCGCCACAGCCAAATCACAAGACATCTCATTCAGATGGGGCAGGGCAACCGTCAGCGCAGCGGCCAGCACTTCAGCCAGCCGCAACGTAAACTCACTCTGAATCGTGGCATCGTTTGGCTGAAGCTTCTGAGTTGCCTGCCTCAAAGTACTTATGGCAGTCGGGTCATCCTGAAGCTTGTTGCTTAAATCCGTCAAGAAAGCTGCAATTTCAGTGGACTCGAATGTCAGCCCCACCTGGTAGACCATCCACTGTGGCTTCTCACTAGCCAGGGAGGCTTCGTCGGCAGATCGGCTTTGTACGGACTCGGACTGACCGGGGGGAATTTCTGCCAGCAGCAACCCGCTGAACCCACTGGAGATTACAATGACAAATCGTTCAACTTTCCTAATCGGATGTGAATGGGGAGGAAGCACAGCTTCGGTAATGACCAGGGCATCTTCTGCGATCGCCTGTGCGGTCTGTCGCATTACGCTGTCAAGTTGGTCAAACACTGCCAAAGGCAATATTCGGCGTAGACTGAAAGCACGGGCGGGGCTCATCAGATGAACTTACAGGCGAGAAGATGGGCTTAGAGAGTTGCTGGTTGTTAGTGAGTGGGATGGGTGAATAAGTTATGGAGTTTCCGTTTCTGGGTTTTGAGTTTTCGCCTCACTCCTCACCCCTCACTTTCTGCTTCTAAAATCTGTGCAAGTTGCCAGGAGAGTGACTCATCATCTTAGAGTATAGAGCGATCAATTCAGAATCGTTTTGTTATGCACCGTATTGCTGCTACACCGGGAGGTTGGAATCCTCAAGCGGAAGGGGTTATTTTCCTCAACCAGACTCCAGCCCCCCTGATATTTCTTACCGCTGCTGACACCGACATTCAAACGGTAGCAAGGGCGATTGATCAGCTACCTCCCAACTTTCCGGCTCTGCGAGTAGCGAATTTGCTAAATCTGCAACAGCCGCTCACCATCGATACTTACGCTGAAGAGGTGTTGGAACACGCTCAGGTCATTCTCCTGCGGTTGCTGGGGGGAAGGACTTACTGGTCTTATGGACTGGAGGTAGTACAGGACGTAGTTCAGCGCACTGGTGCTGCTCTGATTGTCCTGCCGGGGGACGATCGCCCCGATCCTGACCTGCTCAGTCTCTCGACCCTTCCCCTTGCTGCTGTAAACCAGATCTGGCGCTACTTCATTGCAGGCGGCGTGGAGAATGGGGCAAATGCACTCAAGTTCATCGCCAATCATTGTCTGAAGACAGCTTATGAATGCTCTCTGCCCCAGGATGTGCCAGAAATTGGGCGCTATCGCTGGCGCAGATCTTCGCAAAACCAGATTCTCCCAACCTCAGCCCCCAGAGTAGGGTTACTGTTCTACCGCGCCCATTACCTGGCTGGCAATACTGCTCCCATTGACGCCCTTTGCCATGCCCTGACGGAACGGGGATTGGAACCCATCCCTGTCTTCACCCCTTCCCTGCGTGACCCCAATCTCCAGGCAGAGGTTTTGCAGCTCTTTTTGCCCAAAGATGAACCAGCCGTTGAGGTGGTGTTAAATACGACGAGTTTTGCGATCGCGGAATTATCAGGCAACAGGCGGCAGGCGGCAGGTGGCGGACGGCAGGAGTTTTCTATTGCCTGTTGTTCGTTGCCTGTTGCTTCCCTCTGGCACCAGCTCAATGTCCCGGTTCTGCAAGTCATTCTAAGCGGTGGTACAGTGGAACAGTGGCAGAGCCAGTTGCGTGGCCTGTTGCCACGGGATATGGCGATGAATGTGGCCTTACCTGAGGTGGATGGGCGCATCATTAGTCGGGCAGTGTCTTTCAAAGCGGTACAAACTCGTCATGCCGTGCTGGAAACAGATGTTGTTACCTATGAGCCGATGGGCGATCGCATCCAGTTTGTCGCGGATCTCACCGTAAACTGGGTCAAGCTCCGCCGAACTCCTGCCCATCAGCGAAAAATTGCGCTTATCCTGGCAAACTATCCCACCCGCGACGGTCGCCTTGCTAATGGGGTAGGACTCGATACCCCTGCCAGTTGTATTGAAATCATCAAGGCACTGTTACAGGCTGGTTACTCCATTGAAAACCCACCTCAAACAGCTGACGAGTTGATGCATCGTCTCACTACAGGCATCACCAACGATCCCGAAGGACGGCAACTGCGCCTCATTTCTCAAAACCTTTCCCAACAGGAATATCAACAGTACTTCGCTACCCTGCCCGAAACCGTACAACAGGGAATTGGCGATCGCTGGGGAGGAACAGGCAACTCACCTCACTCCCCTACCTCTTCATCTCCCCACTCCCCCACCCCTTTCCCCATCCCTGGCCTGCTTCTTGGCAACCTCTTCATCGGCATTCAACCGGCTCGCGGCTATGACAAAGATCCTGCCCTGAACTACCATGCGCCTGATCTGGAGCCGACCCACGAGTATCTTGCTTTCTATTACTGGCTGCGCAACTACTTTGGGGCTCATGCCATTGTTCATGTGGGCAAGCACGGCAACCTGGAATGGCTACCCGGTAAAAGCATTGCCCTCTCAGAAAGCTGCTATCCAGAGGTTGCCCTGGGACCATTGCCTCACCTGTATCCCTTCATCGTGAATGATCCGGGGGAAGGGGCTCAGGCGAAGCGGCGATCGCAAGCCGTAATTCTGGATCACCTGACACCATCTATGACCCGTGCTGAGCTTTATGGCCCACTGCAACAGTTAGAAGCGCTGATTGACGAATATTACGAAGCTCAGAATCTCAACCCATCCAGACTGGAAATGATTCGAGAACGAATTGTCAACCTCATTCAGCAGGAGAAGTTGCATACAGATTTGAACATTCAAACTGAACAGTTGAAAGTGAAACCGAAAAAAGAAGATAGTTTGAGTTTTGAATGTTCAATTTTGAACTTAATTGATGGCTATCTTTGTGAACTCAAAGAAGCCCAAATTCGAGATGGATTGCATATCTTTGGTCAGTGTCCCCAGGGGCAGCAATTGAGGGATTTGATTGTGGCGATCGCCCGCCAACCCGGAACCGAACGACTGGGGTTGACCCGCGCCCTCGCTCAGGACTGGGGACTGGATTTTGATCCATTAACGGCGGATCTGGCACAAGGGATTGCAAGTAACGGGCAACAGGCGACAGGCAATTATTTTGATGGATGTCGTACCGTTGGGGATGGGGTTGAGGTTTTAGAGCAGTTCGCGACTCAGTTGGTCAATGATTTGATCGAAGCCAGTTCTGATCCTCGCCCAGAGGCTGCACCAGCAAACCCAGAAGCTCCTCCCCCTTTCCCCCTCCTGCCTCTGACCCAAAAGGAACTGAGCTGGATTGCAACTGAGCTTTTGCCTGCTCTGAGGCAAACGGAGCAAGAGATCACCAACCTGCTGCGGGGACTGGAGGGGCAATACGTTCCGGCAGGCCCGGCAGGCGCACCCACCCGTGGCCGTCCAGAGGCTCTTCCCACCGGACGCAATTTCTATTCCGTGGACATTCGGGCGATTCCCACTGAAACAGCCTGGGAGGTGGGCCGCAAAGCAGCGGAGGTTGTGATTGAGCGGTACGTCCAGGAGCATGGCGAGTACCCCAAAACCCTGGGAATCTCTGTTTGGGGAACCTCCTGCATGCGGACAGGGGGGGATGACCTGGCCGAAGCCCTGGCGTTGCTGGGGGTAAAGCCCGTATGGGAAGGAGTGGCGCAGCGAGTAATCGATTTTGAGATTCTGCCACTATCCATTCTGGGTCGTCCCAGGGTGGATGTTACCTTGCGAATTTCTGGTTTCTTTCGAGATGCCTTCCCCAATCTGATCGATTTATTTGATCAGGCGGTGGCGGCGATCGCGGATCTGGATGAACCCGAAGACCAGAATCCACTGGCCGCACAGGTAAGGCGAGAAACAGAACACTGGCGGGCAATGGGATTGAGTAAAGAGCAGGCAATCGCGCGATCGCGCTACCGCATCTTCGGCTCTAAACCCGGTGCCTATGGTGCAGGACTTCAGGGACTCATCGAAGCCCAAAACTGGATCGACGATACCGATCTTGCCCGTGCTTACATCAACTGGAGCAGCTACGCCTATACCTCTTCCCTCAGCCAGGGCGGCACCTCTGCCCCAGAAGCCTTCGAGCAACGTCTAAACCAAATGCAAATTGTCTTGCACAACCAGGACAACCGCGAACATGACCTGCTCGACTCCGACGACTACTACCAGTTTCAGGGAGGCTTAACTGCCGCCGTGCGAACTGTACAGGGACGCAACCCCACCCCCTACTTTGGCGACCATTCCCGCCCAGAAAGCCCAAAGGTTCGCCACTTGCGGGAAGAAATTGCCCGCGTCTACCGTTCTCGTGTTATCAACCCGAAGTGGATCGCAGGGGTAATGCGTCACGGCTACAAAGGTGCCTTTGAAATGGCCGCCACCGTAGATTACCTGTTTGCCTATGATGCCACCGCTCACTGTGTCGAAGACTTTATGTACCAGGGCATTGCCGCAGCTTACCTGTTTGATTCCAGGGTGCAGACCTTTGTGCAACAGACCAATCCCTGGGCGTTGCGCGACATGGCAGAGCGCCTGCTGGAAGCTCATCAGCGGGGGATGTGGCAAGACGTGACATCAGAAACCCTGGAAGAATTGAGAGCCCTTGTACATGAAGCAGAAGGGGCAATTGAAGGGACATTTGTTGGTTGTTAGTTGTTAGTGAGGGGTGAAGAGTGAGGGGCCATCCACCTTCCACTCCATCACTCCCTTACCCCATCACCTCTCCGCCCTGCCCCACCCTCCCGGTTCTCCCGGCTTGCCGGTGAAAGAGTAGCCTAAGCTATTCTTTCATCTAGAACAAAATCCCTGGAATATTGATTTTGTTTTGGTGATCAGCGACGCTGATCACCAAACTCTCAGGAGAGCCAAAGAAATTAGATGTACTGGCAAGTATATATGCTTATAGAAAATCTAATTTCTT